>JBCBHI010000126.1:0-9265 GCA_038525885.1 Bacteroidota bacterium | reverse complement strand
CAGGATGGCGGTGCCCAAACCTTCTTCGCGGCTGGGCATCAGCAGTACGTCCAGCTCTGGCAGGATTCCCTCTAGCTGATGGACGTACCCGGTGAAGAAGGTTTGGGCACCGCCATCCTGGACGCCTATGCGGCGCGCGTACCCGTAGTGGCTACCCGCACCGGGGGCATACCGGAGATGATTCACGAGGAGCAATCGGGCCTACTAGCTGATGTGGGCAAGCCTCAGCAGCTGGCTCAGCAGGTGATGCGTATCCTGGGCGACCCAGACTTTGCGGACCAGCTTCGTGACGGTGGTTGGCAACAACTCACCGGGCACTTTTCGCACGAGCGAATGGTGCAGAAAACCCTGCAAGTATACCGGGAGGTGTTGGCCGAATGAAGTGGGACCCCAAACGAGCGCTGGTGGCTGAGTTTTACAACGCCCACCTGGAAACCCTCTATCCGCAGGTATTCTACCTGGAGGCCAGCGGGCATACCGTTTGGGTAGCTGTACAAGACACCTACGCAGTGGCCGTGCAGAACCACCTTCCTGGCCGCACCGTGATTGCACTACCTACCAAGGGGTTCAGCGCTCGTTGGCTGGCGCCCTGGAAAGTATTGCGTACGCTATGGAGGCACCGTATACCCAAGCTGGCGGTGAATACCCTTACCAGCAACCTGGGTCGGCGCCTCACCTTCGGCCTCTGGTGGCTACCCCGAGTCCAACCCGCCGCCGTCCTGCATAGCAGTAATCGGCTTCGACCCAGGCTCTCCCAGCGCATCATCCAAACCCGGTTCCGGCGGTATTGGCTCCTGAGTGCGCACCAGCATGAGCACCTGCCCGTGCGCCCAACCCGGAGCCAGATCGGCACCCTGTGGCCGGTAGTGCTAGAAGACCCCCAAAGCCCGGGGGCAGGGCTGCAACCGCTCTCCTCGATATCTGAAGAGGCTACCGTGCGCATTGCCATTCCGGGCCATGCCAATCGCCAACGCCGCGACTATCAGGCCTTATTCGGTGCCTTGGAAAAGCGTCAGCCCAAGCCCGGAGAGGTTCTTTTCTTCCTCCTGGGAGATTATTCTGCCCAAGACGGACCGGACATCCTTCAGGAAATTCAAGACCGGGAGCTCACCCACTATTTCCGGTGGTACACCCACCGGCTGCCGCAGTATGATTTCAACCAGCAGGTTCGTGCCTGCCATGCCATTCTACCCTTGCTACACCCCGGGCAGGCAGGGTATGAGAAATACCAAACCGTGAAAACCTCGGGTTCGCTGAACCTGGCCCCAGCCTTGGGCCTACCCATGCTAGTGCCCCAGGGATTTTTGATGGATAAAGAAATCCAACCCTGGGTGATCCGGTATCCGCTGGAGAGTTTCTCGCAAATGCGCTGGTTGCTAATCTTACCCAAGCCTACCGCTACCTGGGATGTAGAAGCCTCGCGAGAGCAGTATTTGAGGGTGTGGGGATAAGGGGGTGGGTGCGGAGAATGTGTTTCTGTAGGGGTGTGTATTTCTATAGGGGGCCAGGTAAATTTCCAGAATTGAGAATGGACGTTTCTGTAGGGGGGCGTTTCTGTAGGTGGGGTAGCATGCTACCCCACCTACAGAAACGGAATCGCTTTCAAAAAAACAGTTGCTAGCCCCTCCCAAAAGGCAATACAATTACCTCGTTAGCTGAGACCGCATATGAATATGCGATCCAGCTTACTCCCTCCGCGCCTAAAAAAACTCTTACCGGACCACCGGGATACGTTCCCCGGCCAGGCAACAGGCTAGTAGCACATCAAAATGCTGGTCGCGAGTAGCCTGCCGTTTGGGCTGCATCACCCAGCGCACGGAGTCCTTCTTCTTGCCTGGCGGCAGCTTTTCGAAGTACTCCCAAGCCGCAGGTTGGGCCTTTAGGCGGGCTTCGTATTCTTCAGCCAGAGGAATCTCCACCCGGTCCGGTCCCCGGGTTTCAAAAGCATGGATGCCCGCAGGTTCCATTAGGCCTAGTGCCATTAGCTCCTTGGCCGCTTTCAAGTTACCCGCGCTCCAGCTGCTGCCTGGCTTGCGAGGCGTAAACCGATAGGCGTAGGCCTCCTCGCCCAGGCTGCGGGTCTTCCCGTCTATCCAGCCAAAGCATAAAGCCTCTGGGATGGCCTCTAGTAGGGTGATGGTGGGCTTGCCCGTCTTTTTCTTATACACTCCTACCCACAGCTCCTCCTCAGAAGTATGATGTATTTGTAGCCAGGCGCGGAAATCGGCCGGAGTTTCGAAAAAGAGAGGTTCCATGTTAAAAGCCTGATTGATCAGTAGCTAAGCAAACGGCGCTGCCCCACTACCGAAGTGTTTACCTTATAAAAACGCCGCCCCAAATACTCCGGCGCTATCGCCAAGTTTGGGGGGTACCACGGGCGTATTGAACCGGGGGTTGAATACGTATTTTTCCAAAGATTTCACCCCTTCCGTATACAAAATCGGCAGGTTACTTACCCCACCCCCAATCACCACCACGTCAGGATCCACAATGTTGATGACGGTGGAAAAACCCAGGCCGAAAAAGTGCACCAGCCGCTCAATAGTAGCTAAGGCATGTGCATCCGTACCCACCATGTAGCGCTGCCAGATTTCTTTTAGCTTGCGGTCCTCGCCGCTCTGCTCACGGTAAAATCGCTCTAGCGAGGGACCAGCTAAAATGGTCTCCACACAGCCATGTCGGCCACAGTAGCATTCATAGCCGCTCTCATCCAAAAAATTGTGGCCCCATTCGCCCCCTATGCCGTGGGCCCCGTTGATTACCTGGCCGTTTACTACCAGCCCACCACCTACACCCGTACCCATAATGATCCCAAAGACCACCTTCGCATCAGGATTCACATCTTGCACCGCCCCCATCATGGCTTCCGCCAGGGCAAAACAGTTTGCATCGTTGGCCATCACTACCTCTACTCCTGGCAGCGAGGCCTGCACGTCTTTCAAAAACGGTTTCTTGTTGATGGACTGGCTGTTGCTGTTTTTGAGCAGCCCCGTAGGCGGATCTATAGCCCCGGGAGTCCCAATACCCACCCGCGTGGGCCCATGCCCTACCTCCGCTTCCAGCATCTTGAGCAGCCGCCCTATCTGGCCTATCACGTGTTCGTAGCCCTTATCCCCCTCCGTTGGTACCCGCAGGCGCGCCAGTACTTCGTTGTTCTCTTTGGTAATGACAGCGCCTTCTATTTTGGTGCCGCCCAAGTCAAGTCCCCAGCGTGTATCCATGATGATGTAGTAGTCTTCTTCAGTTCCTCTCAATCTAGCGGCCAGGCGAGGTATTGTGCAAGTTTTATGTCTTTTTTGGTTCTGGAAACGGATTCGATTACATGCCCCTGACTTTCATCCCCTTCCCGGAAATTCGTGAACACGACCGCATAGCCGTGGTAGACAGCTCCCACCCTTCGGCCTACCTCACCCTGTCCCATTGGCGGGGCGCACCGCAGTTGCCCGGCCTGCACGACGATACCAGTACGGGAATAGTGCTGAATGCCCTGGCGGCAGGACTGCCCCAATTGGCCGAGGTGCAGGGCGTTACCAACAGCCACTGGGACATCGACGGTTTCCTAGGCATATGGGCCCTGCTTCATCCTGAGGCTGCTCTGTCCCATGACACTCTGCTCCGCCGGATGGCGGCCATTGGGGATTTCCGTGAGTATGAACCTCAGCACCCGGAAGAGGACCTAGCCCTCGCCTTGGTTTGCTGGCTCAACGCCGTAGAGCAAGACCGTTTCTATGCGCCCTTCGATGCCCCCGAGTCACCCGCCCAGGAGGCCAAAGCCTGTGTGCCCAAATACCGCTACTTTTTGCAAGCCTTTGGCGAGGTACTAGAGAATAGCCAAGCCGTGCGGTCGGTTTGGGAGCCTGAATACCAGCGGGTGCAAGAGGATTACTACCTCATGCAGCAAAAGGGCACCGTGCAGGACTATCCTCAAATTCGGCTCCGGGTAGTATCCGCCCCACGGCCACTCCACTACTACGCCCTGTTCGCCAATACCTCGCAGGTAGACATGGTTCTGGCCTTGTACCCCAAGGGCCAATATGAGCTGGAGCAGAAATACACTACCTGGGTAGATGTAGCTCACCGTACCAGCTTCCCCCGGGCGGATCTCCGGGTACTGGCAAAGCAGCTTACAGAGACCGAAACGGAGGGAGCCACCTGGCTAGCAGATTCCCCCTTCGATACCGGACCCATCATGCGCGTAGATGCCGGCCCTCTCTCCAAAGCTGAACGGTTCGACCACCCCTATTCCCGGCCCTTCGCCACCTCCTCTTTGCCAGAAGGCAAACTGATCAACCAAGTTATTCGCTGGTTGGAAACTCAGTACCAGGGAATCGCACCTCAAGTGAACTGGACTTGGACCGAAACCAGGGCCTTTCATCAGTCTGTCCAGGAATAAAATCCTTGCCCCTTGCCGCCAAGTAGGTAATCCTGTCTGCTATCTGATTCATTATAGGTCTAGTGTATTCATAGGAATACTATGAATATTTATATCAATGAAATGGATAGGAATATGGATTATGAGACTTTTCCATTCTAGAGGACTGATGGGAGAAAAACGACTTTTGCTTAAAAATTATATCTCATCTTAGAATATTCTTACGTAAATGTGCTGATAGAATAAAATCGTACGAATTCTTACACCAATCCTACACATACCTCTAAAGTACTTTTACAATAAACCATTGTATCATCCAAAGAAGTTTTGTGTTTACTTTTTCCTGCACAACTATATTTTGTTCAATAAACACTACCATTGTATATAATTCTGCTTTTCTCACAATTAACACTAAGACTTTCAATTCTTATGAAAAGAAGATTACTTCTTTCCAGATGGGGAATCGCCCTGTCTGCCACTCTCCTATTGGCTTCTCTGGCCACGGGAGTATTTCTGGTTAACCAACAACCTACGCCTACAGCCAGTGAGCTGGCCCAGCTAGAAATGCTGGAAAAGTACGGTGACCTCACCCTGGATGAGGTAAACGAGATGCCCAAGCAAGACCGCCCGGATCTTGCGCAACTGCAAAACATCGAGATGACCAAGGACCCCTCCTTGGGGTATGTTCCTGAAGGATCAGCCATGCGTGCTTATCGTCAAGTACGGAAGCAAATGGATGACTTTCAGGCACAGGCTATTCCTGGGGTAAGTTGGACCGAGCGCGGCCCCAACGATATTGGTGGTCGTACGCGGGCCATCATGTGGGACCCCAACACGGCCAATAAAGTATGGGCTGGCGGGGTCGGCGGTGGTTTGTGGTACACCACAGACATCACCACCAACGCTACCGTATGGCAAGCAGTAGACAATTTCTGGTCCAACATTGCCGTGTCTGCCATTGCCTATGATCCTACCAACACCAATACCTTCTATGTAGGTACGGGCGAAGGCTACTACAATGGCGGAGCCATCCAAGGGGCCGGTATCTGGAAGACCACCGATGGCGGTAACAACTGGAGCCAACTTGCCAGCACAGACAATAGCAACTTTTTCTATGTGCAGAAAATTGGCGTGACACCTACAGGGGCAGTTTTAGCCACTACCAGAAACGGTTTGTACCGCTCTACCAATGGGGGTGCTTCCTGGACAACCATCCTTTCCAATGCACGCTTTTCTGACATCGAGATTGCTTCTAATGGCGATGTATGGGTTACGGAAGGGATCTTCTCCACCGGCCGGGTATGGAAATCTACCAACGACGGAGTGTCCTTTTCGGACGTAACGCCTACTACGGGTGGTGAGCGTATAGAACTAGCAATTGCCCCCAGCGACCCCAATACGGTTTATGCCTCGGCATCCTTTGATACCAACATTGCCTGGATGCGGAAAACCACCAATGGCGGCTCTTCGTGGACTACCGTGACCATCCCCAACTACCTCAATCAGAACTGTACACAAAGTACGTCGGATTACGCACGAGGTCAGGCTTGGTACGATAACATCATTGCGGTAGATCCTTCTAACCCCGATGAAATAGTAGTAGGGGGTATCTCACACCACAAGTCCACCAACGGTGGTTCTAGCTGGACGGCCATTTCCTACTGGACTGGCGGTTGTGAACCCTACGTACATGCGGACCAGCATGCTATTGCTACCAATCCTAATAATCCCGCTCAGGCCATTATGGGCTCTGATGGTGGGGTGAGTTTTTCAAGCAACTTTTGGTCGTCCAATTCGCCTTCGTTTAGCGATCGTAACAACGGCTACAATGTTACTCAGTTCTACTCAGCGGACGCACGGAATGTAGGCGGAGACAATTACATACTGACAGGTGCCCAGGACAACGGTTCGCTCCGCTTGTCTTCTGCCGGAATCGGCGGTTCTACCGAAGCTACCGGTGGTGACGGTGCCTTTAGCCATATTGACCAGGACAACGCCAACTACCAGTTTACGGCATACGTCTTCACCTCGTACTACCGCTCTACCAACAACGGTACTAGCTTCTCTACCCTGATTTCAAATCAGAGCTACGGTCGCTTCATCAACCCCACGGACTACGACGACGATTCCAATATTTTGTATGCTGCGGGTAATAACGGGCAGTATATTTACTCTGACCCTATGACCAATGCGAGCCCCGGCTGGTTTTTGGCCACCGTACCTTTCAACAACGCTCAGGTTTCTGCCGTGAAAGCTTCACCCTACACCGCCAATCGGGTATTCTTTGGCACGGGCAGCGGTGATCTGTTCCGGGTAGACAATGCTCAGAACGGCTCTAGCAGTACGGTTACCGAAATTGGTAGCGGCAGCTTCCCAGCTGGTTACCTATCCTGTGTAGCCTTAGGTGCTTCAGACAACGAAATCATCGTTACCTTCAGCAACTACGGTTCAGTCTCAGTTTGGCGTACCACCAACGGCGGTAGCAGCTGGACCAACGTAGAAGGCAATCTGCCCGATATGCCCGTTCGCTGGGCCTTGATGAATCCTGCCAATACCCAAGAGGTATTGTTAGCCACAGAGCAAGGTATCTGGTCTACGGACAACGTAACTGCCGGCTCCGTAGATTGGGGTATCACCAACAATGGTCTGGCTAACGTGCGTACGGACATGCTCCAGTATCGCGACTCTGACGGTCAGGTAACGGTAGCCACCTACGGCCGTGGTGCATTCACCGGGTTCCCCTTCAACAGCACACCTCCCCCAGCCTGCGATGTGCCTACTGGCTTGGCCAGCAGCAATGTGGGTGAAACTAGCTTCACCGCTAGCTGGAATGCCGTGAGTGGTGCCAGCAGCTACGATGTAGATGTAAACGGAACCGTAACCAACGTGACCGGAACCTCCTACAACGCCACCGGCCTCTCGGCCAGTACTACCTACAGCGTAGCCGTACGGGCAAACTGTGCTAGCGGTAGCAGTGCGTATTCAGCAGCCATCAACGTAACTACCGATGATCCTCCTGCAGGGTGCGACGTGCCTACGGGTCTGGCCAGCAGCAATGTAGGTGAGACTAGCTTCACTGCCAGCTGGAACGCCGTAAGCGGTGCCACCAGCTACGATGTAGAGGTAGACGGTAACGTAACCAATACCACCAGCACTAGCCTGAACGTTACGGGCCTCACCGCCAGTACCACCTATAGTGTACGGGTACGTGCCAACTGTGCTAGCGGAACCAGCGCATACTCGGGTGCCATCAACGTAACTACGGACAATGCCCAAACTGGCGGATCTACGGTTCTGTATACGGCCTTCTTCGAGTCAGGCTATGACGGCTGGAGCGATCCTGGAGCGGACGTAACACGCCTCAACAACAGCACGCGGGCCTACGAAGGGTCTTGGAGCTTGCGGATCCGTGACAACTCGGGTACCTCCAATTCAACCTTGAGTGGTATCAATACCACTGGCTACGATCAGGTAGAATTTGATTTCTTCTTCTACGCCCGTAGCTACGCCAACGGAGAGTATTTCACTCTATCTGTAAACGACGGTTCTGGTTTCCAAGAGGTAGGACGCTATACCCGTGGCCAAGGTGGCTTTACCAGCAACAATACCTTCTACCAAGGTACGGTCACTATAGACGCTGCCAACTTTAGCTTCGGTTCCAACACCCAGTTCCGTCTGGAAACCGAAGGAGCCGCCAACCGTGATCAGATCCATTTCGACCAGATCACCATCACCGGTATTGTCAATGGATCAGGTACCGAGATTGTGAGTGGTCAGGAGTTGACCAACACCGGTATCACCATCTTCAATGATCCTGAAGATGAGGTAGGTATCTCGGTATTCCCGAACCCTGCAAGTGAAGCCACTACCCTCAGCATCAGTATGGAAGAGGCTGAGGTAGTAACCATAGAGGTGCTTACCATTACCGGTCAGTCAGTGTTCTCTGAGCGGATGAGCCTGGAAGCCGGCACCCATGAGCAGGCTTTGGATATCGCTGCCCTGCAGCCCGGTATCTACCTGGTCAACGTGAAAAGCGAAAGCATACAAGGGACTCAACGCTTGATAGTGGAGTAGTCATAAACTAGTTCATTTCATTTTCCCCGGCTTACCCTAGGTAGGTCGGGGTTTATTTTTGCCTTTTCTGGGCCTGCTCAGGGTACTTTGTGATCCCCCATTGGGATCAGGAATTTCTGACAATGGTAGATGAATAAAGGACCAAGAATTTGGGTGAAATGAATGGCATGCCGCAGAGCCTCTTCCCGGCAAGCCTTTGGCAGTTCGCAGGCTGGGTATAGGTTCATTAATAGCGCGTTGCGCTCATCGGGTAGGAGAGTTTACCTTACGCATCCTGTCAAAATTTTCACTTTAACCCCGGTCGCTTATCCTTACCTTTGCCAGTCGCATCGGCCGTACCCTATGGAAACCTCCCTGCAATTCCTGCTATCCAGTTTGGGCGTGATCAACGGATCACTCGTAGGATTGTACCTGCTCTTTAAGCGGGGGGCAAAACCCAGCGACCGCTACTTTGGGGCTCTACTGCTCGTATTAGGCATTCGCATTGGCAAGTCCGTAGCCCATTACTACCACCAGGGGCTGGACCCACTCATTCGGCAGATAGGCCTTACGGCAGGGTTTTTCATTGGCCCATTCTTTTTCGCCTATCTCCTTACACTAGCTTATCCCCAGCGGGATTTTCGGCAGGCTTTCCGCTGGGTGGGGGGTAGCCTGGCCCTGTTGATTTTGACCGTGGGTATCCTCTGGCCCTACCGCCAGTATGGTCAGGTTTGGAACGGGCCCATCATCCATACCATTTACGTTTCCTGGGCCCTCTTTGTGGCCGCGGCCCTTATTCCCGGCTTTCGCCTGGTGAAAAATGCCCTGAGCCAACCCAAG
>JBCBHI010000125.1:0-9337 GCA_038525885.1 Bacteroidota bacterium | reverse complement strand
CTCGCCTGCCCGGACGAAGGGCAATAGTTTCCAATTTTCCTACCTGTGGAATATGTTGGCGAAGTTCGGCCATAGTCATTTTCATACGCACACGTTTGTCAACTCAGCTACCTACAAACTTGCACCTTTTCTTTATGTTTGCATCAGTTTTCTAGTCACAATGAAGGTGTATGTCCAAACCCATCATTAAGGTGGTCATCCCCGCTTTCAACGAGGAAAACTCGGTAGGCAATGTAGTAAGGGATATTCCCACAGATTGGGTAGACGAGGTAGTGGTAGTTAACAATGCTAGCACAGATGCCACGCGCACCAATGCTTCCGAGGCCGGGGCCACTGTAGTGGACCAACCCATAAAAGGGTACGGCAATGCTTGTTTGAAAGGTCTGGCCTATTTACGCGAAACTTCCCCTCCTGATATCGTGGTCTTTTTAGATGCCGACTACTCTGACTATCCAGAGGAGCTGGTGAAGGTTGTGGATCCTATAGTAAAGGACCAAGCCGATATGGTTATTGGTTCTCGTGCTTTGGGCAACCGAGAGCGCGGCAGCATGACTTTCCCGCAGGTATTCGGTAATTGGTTGGCTACTAGCTTGCTAAAGTTGTTCTACGGGGTGAAATTTACCGATTTGGGGCCTTTCCGGGCTATCCGGTGGCAGGAACTGGAAGCGCTGGGCATGGTAGATCAAACCTATGGGTGGACGGTAGAGATGCAGCTAAAGGCCGCAAAACATAAGCTGCGCTGCACGGAAGTGGCGGTGGCTTATCGCAAGCGGATAGGGAAATCGAAAGTATCGGGCACCGTCAAAGGGACCATTTTGGCAGGGTATAAAATTCTTTGGACCATTTTTAGGTATTTATAATGCATTACGTAATAATAGGGCTATACATTACCGCTTTGCTGTTCACGTTCTTGTTCAGCCTGGCCCAACTCCACCTTACGGTCCACTATCTGCGGCGGCTGCGGCGCAATGGCACAAAGAGCGACGCTGTTCTCCCAGCCATGGAAGACCTACCGATAATAACGGTGCAACTCCCGATTTACAATGAATTGTATGTGGTAGAGCGCCTGATAGACTGTGTGGCTGGCTTAGAATACCCGAAGGACAAGTTGGAAATTCAGGTATTGGATGACAGCACGGACGAAACCATAGAACTTACCGCCAAGAAGGTAGCAGAATGGCAAGCCAAAGGCCTGGACATTCAGCATGTGCGCCGCCCTGAGCGTAAAGGTTTTAAGGCAGGAGCCCTGCAATACGGACTTGAGATCGCCAAAGGGGAGTTCCTGGCCATTTTTGATGCAGACTTCCTCCCTAAGAAAGACTGGTTGTTGCAAACAGTGCCCAACTTTTCTCGCCCGGAAGTTGGGGTAGTACAAACCCGCTGGGGGCACATCAATAAGGACTATTCTCTGCTCACGCGCTTGCAGGCTTTCGCGCTAGACGCACACTTTACCATTGAACAAGGAGGGCGCAACGAAGCCCATAGCTTTATTAACTTCAATGGTACGGCGGGTATGTGGCGGAAGAAATGCATCCTTGACGCCGGAGGATGGTCTGCTGATACGCTTACTGAAGATTTGGACTTGAGCTACCGTGCTCAAATGAAGGGCTGGCAGTTTGAATACCTGGAGCATGTAGAGGCCCCGGCGGAGCTACCGATATTCATGCCGGCAATAAAATCACAGCAGTACCGGTGGAATAAAGGCGGTGCACAAACTGCCCGAAAGAATCTGGGCAAAGTGATGGGGCACTCTTTGAAGCTTGGCAACAAGTTTCACGCAATATTTCATCTTCTCAATAGCACCGTGTTTCTGGCCATCCTCACGGCAGGTATCTTGAGCATTCCTATGCTGTTCATCAAGGTGTCCTACCCTGAGTTCAATCTGCTATTCAATTTGGGAAGTATTTTCCTAGTCGGTTTTGCCAGTATCATGCTTTTCTATTGGGTGGCTTCGCGCAGGTTGTACCCTAATCAAGCACGAACCTATTTCTGGGCCAATTTCCCTTTGTTTCTCACCATGAGCATGGGACTCAGTTTGCACAATGCGATTGCCGTTACGGAAGGGCTGATGGGTAAAAAGTCTCCCTTTATCCGCACACCTAAGTTCAATGTACAGGACAAAAAGGAAGGGATTGCCGGAAACATTTACGTCAAACCAACTATTACTTGGTTAACGGTTTTTGAAGGAATTCTAAGCCTGTATTTCATTTTTGGCATAGCTGCGGGTTTTTGGTTGGGCGATTATGGTCTGTTATTGTTCCATATCATGCTGGCCTTTGGCTATGGTCTTATCTTCTATCATTCCATTAAGCCCTTAAAGTATGTCTAAACCCCTTGAATCTCCCGCACTTCGGCAAAGTGCATTTTGGGGTATTGCAGGGGTTTCATTAGGACTATATTGGCTATTTTACTACACGCTGCAGCGTGATGAAACGGCCAATCTCATTACGCTCTACCTTGGGTTATTTACCCTACACACGCTTGCATACATTCTGGTAAAGGACGCCCGGGAGATACGATTCTTCATCGTTATTTCCTTAGTGGCTCGGTTGCTTGCTTTCGGAGGCATGCCGGTGCTATCCGATGATATCTACCGCTTCCTCTGGGATGGCTACTTGCTCAACGCTGGCGAAAACCCTTTTGTAACTATACCCGCTGACTATATGGCCCAGGGGGTAAAAATTCCAGGCCTAAGCCAGGAACTGTACAGCCTGCTCAACAGCCCAGAATACCATTCGGTATACCCGCCTTTTTGTCAAGCCATTTATTGGTTGGCCGTCAAGATTTCCCCTTCCTCTTGGTTAGGAGCCACTATCGTCATCCGTGGGATCATTTTCCTGGCCGAAGTGGGCTCTATCTACCTTATTTATAAACTCTTAGCCAAGTACAAAAAACCGCAAGGGCCCGTGCTTCTGTATGCCCTAAACCCTCTGGTAATCATTGAGTTCACGGGCAATCTACACTTTGAGGCACTGGTAATTTTCTTCCTATTACTATCTGTCTACCTGCTTAAAACAAGGCACCGAATCCTCTCTTCCTTTGCTTTTGGCTTTGCTGTCATTACCAAGCTACTACCCTTGATGTTCCTGCCGTTGCTATTCAAAAGGCTTAAGCTGGACCGCGCCATCTTGTATTACAGTATAGTGGGGGCAGTAGTAGTGGTATCCTTCTTACCCTTTTTGAGCAGAGATTTCTTGTTAGGATTGAGTGATAGCCTTTCCCTCTATTTCGCGAGTTTCGAATTCAATGCCAGCATATACTACCTGGTGAGAGAAATAGGGTATTCTGCAGTGGGTTACAACATCATTCAGTCCGCTGGCACCGTATTGGCGGTGGTTAGCCTTACCAGTATTTTAGCCTTTGTAGTGCTGGAAAAGCCTCAGCGAAGTAGTCTACCCAAAGCCTTCCTATGGGTCCTTACTCTCTATCTGCTATTTACCACCACGGTGCACCCTTGGTACGTACTACCCTTGGTGGCCTACAGTTCCCTCACGCGGCTGCGCTTCCCTATTGTATGGAGTCTGGTAGTTATCGTATCCTACACGGGGTATACAGAAACAGGGTATAAGGAAAACTTGTGGTTGGTAGCCCTGGAGTACCTCATTGTGGCAGGATTTGTATTTTTTGAATTGTTAAACACTCCCACCAAAAGAAAAAAATCAACCAAGGACACCCTAGTGGTTTCTGACTCCGTTACATTAAGGTCATGAAGTACATCTTATCGTTCTCCCTCGTATTGCTTTCTGTATCCTCTTGGGCACAAACGGACAATCCTTGGAGGGACCTGGCAGACGTGCAAGTGTTAACCCGGCAAGGAGAAGACTCTCCTTTTCCGGTCCAATACCCGGTATTTGGTTCATTGGCACTGGCGTTGGATGGTAAGACGATCACCATCAAAGGGTACATGGTACCGCTAGAGGATATGCTGGGGCAGAACTATTTTGTACTGAGTTCTCTCCCCTTCAACCTATGCTACTTCTGTGGGGGAGCAGGGCCCGAAACCGTCATGGAGGTGTTCACCCGCAAGGAAATGGAGTTCGACAGTGATATGATCACCATTCAAGGCATCCTAAGGCTCAATCCTGATGACCCCAACCGATTAATGTATTTCTTAGAGGATGCCGTTCGTGTAGATGATTAATCTGGGTCTTCCTCTACCAACTTTCCAAACCAGTATTCTTCCAAAGAAATCATTTTGCCAGCCGAATCCCAGGTAGCGTGAGGGCCATGAGGTAGGTCCGCCACCCAGTACTTTTTGGAAGCCACTTCCCCTGAAGGAAAGTATTGCGTATGCAGGAGGAATTTTCTGCCATAGACGATAAATCCCTCTGACTTCACCCGCCCCGAATCGTACCGCTCTATTCGTCGGTTGACACCCAAAGTAGTACTCAGAAAGAGGATGGTAAGCACCTGCAGAGTAACCACAATGACTTGACGAGTTTTTCTCATTGGGTAATAGTAACAAACAAATGGCGAGGCTCCAAGGTCTAAAAAAACAGGCGGTAGCCCATCATGGAGTTTATAGTGGGGCGGAAATCCCCAATCTATGCAACACCCGCGTGATAATGACTCTTCATCAATGTAGCGAAGATTCGCACACTTGCGCACTTCGCTCCCAGCAAAGCTATGCTCAAAAAAGGGTAACCGCATACAGCGAACACCTTCATAAGTGTTACCTTTAGGGTTAGCATATCGAAAACACCTAGCATGGGAATGATTAAGGAGGAAAATATTCGACTCATTTTTGGACTAAAACTTAAGCAGCTACGCATGGACCAGGGCATTTCCCAACAAATGCTCTCACGAAAAACAGGCATCTCGGTATCCTATCTGAATGAAATAGAAAAAGGAAAAAAGTATCCCAAACCAGACAAGGTAGCTACCTTAGCGGATGGGTTAGGCGTAGAGTATGACCAGCTTACTTCCCTCAAATTGGGCCGGAATTTAGCTCCCATCTCCGACCTCCTCCAATCGAATATCCTTAGCGAGTTACCGCTCGATATGTTCAACATAGAAGCGAATAAACTGCTAGAGGTACTGAGTTCCGATGAGCCCAACAAGTTCAGCGCGTTTGTAAACACCATAATTGCGGTGTGCCGCAGCTATGACATCAAACTAGAAACCTTCTTCTTTTCAGTTCTCAGGTCTTTTCAGGAGATGTATGAGAACTACTTCCCTGAGCTAGAAACGGCCGCAGACGCATTCCGGAAGGAATACGGACTCACTCAAGACCCCGATGATAGACGCCGTATCCTGGACTCCTGCTTGCGAGATAAGTTTGGGTACCACATTGAATATGGCGGGTTAGACGCCCACCCTGACTTACAGGATTTGCGTTCGCTAGTTATTCCTGATGAGAAATCGCCCCGATTGCTATTGAACTCCTCTCTTACTCCCAGGCAGATCATATTTACCCTGGGCCGGGAAGTGGGCTATAGCTACCTTCAACTTACAGAACGCCCCTACACCGCCTCTTGGGTCAATGTTACTTCCTTTGAGCAGGTTCTCAATAATTTCAAGGCTTCCTACTTTGCTAATGCCCTATTGATGCCCGAAAAGCCTTTTATCCAGGCTCTCAAGGGGATTTTCATGGAAAAAGCATTCGATGCCAACCGCTTGGTAGATCTAATGGAATCCTCGGGCGCCACGCCTGAGATGTTTATGTACCGGCTCACAAATTTGCTGCCGAAGCACCTGGGCATTAGCGATTTGTTCTTTTTCCGGTTTAGTTCAGACTGGGAAGTTGACCGAATAGAGCTTACCAAAGAACTGCACCTATCGCACTTGCATCTGCCTCACGGCACGTTCCTGAATGAGCATTACTGCCGACGCTGGGCCAGTGTACAGGCCTTGCATGAGGCCAAGCAGTTGACCGAAGCCAATGAAAAAACCCGCCCCATTTGCCTGGTTCAACGGTCATATTATTCGGAGAATAAATCAGAATTCCTGATCCTTACCCTGGCCAGGCCACAATCCACGGTGGCTTCCACGCTGACCAGTGTTACCATTGGGCTCAACTTGAACGAAACACTCAAACGGAAGGTCCGCTTCTGGAATGACCCCGGCATCCCCACCCAGTTTGTAAGTACTACCTGCGAGCGCTGCGCTATTCATGATTGTGATCAGCGCGTGGCACGCCCCGTTATTCTTCAGGAAGAACAGCGACTGGAGACTATGCAACTGGTACTGCAAGACTTATTGAAATAGGCGGCCAAACCTATGTGCGGCAAATGTGTTTAGGAGAAAACCGATGCTTATGTACCTCAAAAGCTTATTGATTGCCTCACTTTTTTGCTTAGCGCCTGTAGTACTCAATGCCCAGGCTCCTACCCTGCTGGATGTAAATGAGCAGCGAATTCAAACGGCCAGGATCGGCATGTATACCTTAGGCGGTTGGGCTTTGGCAAACATGGCTGTAGGAGGAGTGGGTATGTCCAGGACGACTGGCGTGACCCGGTCCTTCCATCAAATGAATTTGTTCTGGAACATCGTCAACCTGGGAATTGCTGTGGGTAGCTACTACGGAATGACTACCGACGACCCCGCCGTATGGAGCCCCTGGCAAAGCTTGCAACACCAGATGGTATTGGAGAAGGCCTTCTTATTCAATGCGGCGCTGGACCTGGCCTATATGAGTGGGGGCTTGTACCTGAGAGAGCGGTCCAAAAGCGATCCTGCCCGGGCAGACCAATGGCTGGGATGGGGAAATAGCATTCTGCTGCAAGGAGGTTTCCTTTTCGCCTTCGACCTGGCCATGTATTTCATCCTGCATCCTGGAATGGCCGAGCTACAGCCATTCCTGACCAGCGTACAGGTAAGTCCTACGGGCTTTGCTATGGTTATACCCCTGGGCCGTTAAGGCTCATAGTCGGCAAAGAAATCACCAATCTCAGAAAAGGCTCTCCGCAGCTCTACCACACTCGGCAGAAACACTACCCTGAAATGCTGGGTATCGGTGTGGTTGAAAGTACCCCCATGAGCAATCAGGATCTTCTTTCGGGTGAGTAGGTCTAGAGCCATTTGCTCATCATTCTGGATCTTAAATTTTTCTGGGTCAATCCGCACAAAACAGTATAAGGCGCCCTTGGGCGTCTGGCAGGACAGCCCTGGGATATCATTGATCATCTTGACGGTGAGGTCACGCTGCTGGCGTAAACGGCCACCCGGTGCTACCAGATCCTGAATACTTTGGTAGCCACCCAAGGCAGTTTGTACTCCGTACATGGCAGGTACATTGGCACAAAGTCGCATACTTGCCAGAATGTCCAACCCTTTGATGTAGTCGGTCGCCCGGTGCTTAGGACCACTCAGGTACATCCAGCCTGACCGGAACCCTGCCAGCCTGTAGGCTTTGGAAAGGCCATTGAAAGTGAGCGTAAGCACGTCCTCTGAAAGGGTAGCCAGGGGAATATGTACCGCATCATCGTAGAGAATTTTGTCATAAATCTCATCCGAAAACACGATGAGGTCGTGCTCTCTGGCGATCTCAATTATTCCCTCCAGGATCTCCTTGGAGTACACCGCCCCAGTGGGGTTATTGGGGTTGATGACCACAATGGCGCGGGTATGAGAGGTGACTTTACTCCTGATATCCTCCAGATCTGGCTGCCAACCCGCCAGCTCATCGCATGCATAGTGCACAGGAGTACCACCGCCTAGTACCGTAGCGGCCGTCCATAGTGGGTAATCCGGGGAGGGCAGCAGTACCTCGTCCCCACTATTGAGCAGCGCTTGCATACTCATCACGATGAGTTCGCTCACTCCATTTCCCAAATAGATATCCCCTACTTGCACATCCAACAGCCCCTGCCGTTGGCATGCTTGCATGACGGCTTTCCGCGCAGAATACAACCCTTTGGACTCAGAATAACCTTGCGCTTGGGCCAGGTTATGGACGATGTCCTGCAAGATTTCGTCCGGAGCCAGCAAATTGAAAGGGGCCGGGTTACCAATGTTTAGTTTGGTGATTCTGTGGCCTTCTTCCTCCATATGGTAGGCCTTCTCTTGCACCGGGCCACGAATGTCGTAGCTCACCGAGCGGAGTTTGTTAGAGGACAGAATGGGTTTCATAGTGGGAATCAAGAAATAAGGAATGGAAAAAGTGAAGCGTGGAAATCAGGCTCCTGCGGCTGCACTGCGGGGAAAACAGTTGACCAGGAATACATCGCGCGCGCGCATGGCCCGGGGGCCCGCATGCAAAGCGGTGCCAAAGGAAAGCTCATGCTCCATCACCACTTTGCCATCCGGCGTATATTCTACTAGCATGAGTTGTGCTCCTTCTTGCTCCTTAAGCACTTTGGGTACGGCCACAAATTCTAAATAACCGCGTAGGCGTTTGTTGTAAACCGGGCAATCATCTGCGGGCATATATACCGCCAATTGTAGATGATCCTCCGGGTGAATTTTCACGATGTGGTGTATCTCGTAAAAAACGGAATCCATGTCCCACCGGGCGCTTAGTTCCATATCGATAAAAATCTCGCCGTGTTGGCGGCCATCATCCAGGTAATTCAACCAGCATACCTTCTCCTGATCTTTAAAGGCCGCTCTACCTTTCAGTTGGCCTTCTGGGGTGTAGTATTGTTCGTAGACAATGCCTGATTCGTAATCTACGGAAATGCTATCCATGAACTCCCCCGTAGGCTGGTACCGCAACATGTAGCCCATTTGCCCATCCTCGCCATACACCTTGTGAAGTTGGTTGCCATAAGGGTCTGCCTGAATCTGATACTGCTGCTTGCCCAATACAGCATACCCTTCACCAGAGCGCGCTCCGGTTCTTGAAAAGTAGCGCTGGTACCCCTGTGCGTGTCCAAAAACATACCAGGCTTCGCTCTCCTTTTGGCCAGTGGGGTAATAACTGTAGTATTTCCCCATCTTAAACCCGAACAAGGTAGTAGAGGATGATTTTAAGCTACCTGAGGAATAATAGTCTTTCTCCCGAGCACTGCCAAACACCAAAACAAAGAGCATCACCACTCCAAAAAGCAGCGTGAGTTTAGGCCCTCTATGGGTTTCAAACCAGCTATATACTTGTCTACGAACTCCCAAAAGACTGTGATGCGATTTGGATAAAGCTCAAATATTAGAAAGATTCTGTAAAGGATGAGTCCAAAGACAATTTTTTTGACAATCCGTCAACTGTACTCGATGAATGCAGGGGGGATCAACCTCCGGCAGCCTCCTGATGCTCTACACGGGTGGCTAGCCAGCGACCCTTGCGGCGTACCAAACTTACGTCTGCCGCATAGCTACCCTCCTTGGGGCTACTAGGCACACCCCACCATTGTGCGAACGAAACACTAGCGGTATTGCCGGATTGCTTAAACTCATCAAT
>JBCBHI010000124.1:0-9398 GCA_038525885.1 Bacteroidota bacterium | reverse complement strand
CGTAGGTCCCGAAGACCACATTACCGTCAGGAATACCCCTAGCAGTACGGAAGCCGCCACCGCAAGCGGCCAGCGCCACCGAGTACGTGCAGCTTTATGCGTCGCTTTGGGAAGCATATCTTCCAGCTCAGGCACCGGAGAGGATTCGTCCGCCGCCCGCCAGTTGGCAAAAAACTCTTCGGCAGGATCTTGTTCAGAGAGATTCATACTATTCCTTCCTCCTCGATTTTACTTTTTTTTAATAGGGTCCGTAGTTGCTCTTTACCCCGGGCATAGTGAGTACTCACCGTTCCCGGTTCCAGTTGCATTACCTCTGCCGCTTCTTTCAGAGTCAGTTGGTGATAGAAAACCAGCAGCAGTACCTCTGCCTGGCGTTTCGGTAGTTGCCGAATCATTTGCTCGTAAAAGCGGGTGTCTGTCGGATCAGGATCTTCTGGTGCCGCCACCTCCATTACGGCTTCCAAGGGGGCATGGTCCCTTTCTAGCCGCCAGTGCTCCATGGCCGTAAACCGGATTACTCCGAATAACCAGGCCTTTAGCGTACCCTTGTCTTGAAACCGGGCCTTCCCTTCCAGAACTTTGACGTAGGCAGACTGCAGTACATCTTGGGCAATTTCATCACGATACCGGCAGCATTGCCGCGCCCATCGGTAAGCCTCGGCATGGTGCTGTACTATTTGGTCCGCAAGGTCACGTCGTTCTGTCATTCTATTATCTAGTGAGCCAAACCCACCACATTTAGCACTGCTAGCAGGCGTTTTTTCAAAAAATTATAATCTGCAAGCAAACACACCTTCTAATCTACTGATAATCAAATACCTACAAAAAAAGCCACCCCTATCCGAGGTGGCTCCCAATGCCGTATTGGTTACAAAATCAAACCGCTTATGGTCATCCCAATATCTGGGCGGTATGGTCTTTCGTCTTCACCTTCCCAATCACTTCCGCAATTTTACCCTCTTCGTCAATCACAAAGGTGGTACGCACCGTACCCATATACTCCTTACCGTACATTTTCTTTAGTGCCCAGGTACCAAACGCTTCGTGCACCGTTTTGTCCTCGTCCGCAATCAACGAAAACGGCAACTCCTGCTTGGCAATGAACTTCTGGTGCGATTTCTCGCTATCCGTACTTACGCCCAACACCACATAGCCCTGCTTTTGCAGCTCTTCGTAGTTATCGCGCAAGTTGCATGCCTGGGCAGTACAGCCCGGTGTATTGTCCTTCGGATAAAAATATAGCACGACCTTCTTGCCGCGGTAGTCGGATAGTTTAATCGTATTTCCTGCCTGATCTTTGGCCTCAAAGTCAGGAGCCATATCCCCTACATTTACCTTCATGAATATCTATTGAATTTGGGTTTCGTAGATAGTTTCGTTGCCCGAATTGTCGGTCACCTTTATGACCAACTGTCCTTGAAAAGGTTTGCCCTCATCCAGCTTTTTTGACCACACCACGTTGGCCTTGCGCTCATAGTACATCAGTACCCACTCATCATCCAGGTAGGCCTCATAGGTCTGTATGCCCGAGAGAGCATCCTCTATCCGAAAGCGGAACTCATCCCGGTTTACCCAGTAGGGCTTGATGGTAGGCGGTACCGTATCCTCCAGGATGGTATAGGTGCCCAAACCGGCCGACAATACCAAGTCCTTATCTTCCCATTCCCCTCCTGCAAAACTGTAGTTACCCGCACCATCTACCGAATAGGCTCGGGCCCGCTCCTGGTTATAGTTTTGCCCCGGTTTCATACGCATTTGCAAATTGCGTTGCAATGGAATGTATGTGGGGCTATTGATGTTGAATAACTCTAAATCCCGTTCAGGATCGTAGGTGTAGCCAGATTCTAAATAGGCTGTATCGAACAGGGACCGGGCCGAAAACTCATAAACTGCCCGGTCATCATAAAAGGTGAATGCTCCCGAAGAGGGCACTTGCATTTTCAGGTTGAAACGATCCTGGATCCCGCACCAGCTAGCAGAATCCGGCAAACCCTGACGCAAATCCCATTGGAATACAGTATAGCCATCCACCACGTAAGCAGGCTCTACAGAGTATTGCATCCGGTTGGCATACACAATGTTATCCTCGCACCCTTGGGCATCCTTTATATAATACAGCAATTGATTCTGCTCTACTAGGTAGCCCTTCTCTTTTCCGAATGGCACCCACCCGGAGGGCACCTGAGAAGCTTCAGTTCCTTGCAGCGTGGCATTCAAAATACTCTCATTGCCATATGTATCGCGGGCTATCAGTTTCAGGCTATGCGCCTGCCCATCCGTAATCGTTATCTTACCCTTGTTTTCGCCAGGCAAGTAGAAATCCAGTGGGTTGCCATCATCCATGTACAGCTTAGCATACCGCCGGCCTATCTTTCGGCTCACTGCATAGTTATAGTGCGTGTATATTCCCTTGCTATGTGAGAAGGAAAAGCGGTGGATGTGTTGCCGCCACACCAGTACACCGTCCAGGTATAGTTCCAGATCCGGGTATCCGTTCCGGTTGAGCGAACCGTTTTGTCGATCAAAACTGTAGACCTCTAACCCTACAGTTCCATATACCTCCATCGGTTTCTTGATCTGGTATTCGGCACCTACTTTTTCTATGTCAAACTGCTGCCGCTGGTACTGCCCTCCTATCCGGGTACGCGGGCTCAGGGGTCTTATGGCCAGGCTGGCCAGGGTAGGAGGTATTTGGTCCTTCACCTCATCAAAACCGAAAGTTAGTGGGTTGAGTGGCCGCTGGTAGTTGTCCCGAATTTCAAAGTGCAAGTGTGGTCCAGAACTACCCCCCGTGTTACCCGACCAGGCAATGACCTCTCCACCCTCAAAAGCAAACTGCTCTGCCTCAGGAAACAGCTCAATCACATACGTCTCCTTTTGGTACTGGGCCTGCCGCACCCACTGCTCTATTTCAGGAGCAAAACGCTGCAAGTGTGCATACACGGAGGTATTGCCGTCAGGATGTTGCACATACAGCGCATGGCCATACCCGCCCGTACTTATTTTGATCCTGGAGATAAATCCATCTGCTGTAATGTGGACCGGCCAGCCCTCACGGCCAGCCGTCTTAATGTCTATTCCGGCATGGAAGTGCGTAGCCCGTAACTCCCCCATCGTTCCTGATAGGTAGGCCTGCTGGCCTGGCGCAATGGGAAAATGATAGGTCAGCTCCCCCTGAGCCCAACCCAACACGGGCAGTAGCCAGCCTACTACCCAGGCAATTTGTTTCTTACTTAATTTCAAAATCCAGGAAGGTTTTATCCTCAATTGTACCCACCAAACGGTCCCCAATAGCAATAGGGCCTACTCCCTTGGGGGTACCCGTGAAAATGAGATCGCCGATCTTCAACGTAATAAAACGAGAAACGTAGCTGATTATGGTGGGGATAGGAAACAGCATCATCCGCGTGTTGCTTTGTTGGCGAGGTTCTCCATTAATCTGTAAGCCAAAATTGATGTTGCTCAGATCCTCAAAATCAGAGGCCGGCACGAACTCTGAGATCGGCGCTGAGTAATCGAAACCTTTGGCCAACGCCCACGGCAAACCCTTGCTCTTAGCTTTTTCTTGCAAGTCTCGTGCCGTGAAATCAATCCCTAGCCCCATAGCCTCCACATAGCTCAGCGCATGTTCCTCGGCTATGGTTTTGCCCACCTTGCCTATCCGCAGTACTATTTCCACCTCATGGTGAATATTCTCCGTGTAGTCAGGAAAGTAAAAGGGATTGTTTTTTCTAAGTAAAGCGGTTTCGGGTTTAGTAAAGATGACAGGTTCGGTAGGGCGTTCGTTATTTAGTTCAGCTACGTGTTCGGCGTAATTCCGCCCAATACATAATATCTTCATGGAATCTCGTACTTTTGATTAGGTAGACTTTAGATGCCAGCGGGTACCTACCCAAAGGTAGCAGAGCAGCCCGGATTTTACCGTCAAAATCCGTCCTCCCTATCAACAAAAACTAAATATCCTCGGCATGAAGCGTGTACTCCTACTTCTTTTGGTTGCCCTTATTTTGCAGACCTGCAAAACGGTACCCCTCACGGGTCGCAGACAGGTGGCCTTGATTCCGGCAGCACAGATGAACACCCTAAGTGCCGATAGCTACAACAGCATGCTGGGCGAGGCCAAGGTGGACCGTACCTCGCGAAATGCCAGAAGGGTACAGCAGGTGGGGCAGCAGATTAGCCGGGCAGTGACCAAATACCTTAGAGAGAACAACCTTACTGACCGGCTTGCCGGGTTCAAATGGGAATTCAACCTCATCGATGACCCCGCCGTCAATGCCTTTTGTATGCCTGGTGGCAAGGTGGCCTTCTACTCGGGCATTATGCCCATTTGCGAAACGGACCTAGGCGTAGCCGTGGTGATGGGCCATGAGGTAGCACACGCCATTGCCAAGCACGGCAACGAACGCATGACCCAAGGACTAGCTCAGCAGTTTGGGGGTATGGCGCTACAGGTAGCCCTGGCCGACAAGCCTGCCGAAACCCAAGCTCTCTTTATGCAGGCCTACGGGATCGGTACTACTGTCGGGGCCATTCTCCCCTTTTCTAGGCTACACGAAACGGAGGCGGACGAACTAGGTCTCATCTTTATGGCCATGGCCGGGTACGACCCCCGCGAGGCACCCAAGTTCTGGCAGCGCATGGCCGCTGCAGGTGGCGCACAGCCCCCTACCTTCCTAAGCACCCATCCCAACCACCAGCAGCGCATCGCCAAGCTCAACGAGCTGATGCCCAAAGCCTTGCAGTACTACAAGAACTAGGTCAAGACTGTCGCGAGCCTATCTGGCTCGTGACCAAGGACCGTGGAAGCCTCCTGGCTTCCCGAACGCGGCAGCGTTCGACATATGCAGTAGCTCACACACATAGGCCTAAACCTGCTTAATTAAAGCCCTCAGAAAATAGGATTAGCTGCCCGGGCAGTTAATCCATTGGTTCCGCAAATTGAGGCCCTTTGTCCTCACTGGCGGGAATGTCCAATACTTTGGGCGCTACCCCGTACCACGCAAAGGCCTGCCCCCGGGGTCGGGCTCTCGGCACTCGCTACCTAGGCCAATCCCCATCAAACCCTGAAAGGGTCACGCATGATTCGCCGAGCCTTTGGTAGTTCAAGTGAGGTTATGGCAGTATTTTACTGAACTTGGGACCCTTTCAGGGTTAGGATTAACCCGCCCCATTAGGTGAGCTTAAACAATGCCTCCATCCCTAGCGCAGAAAAAGCCTTATCTCAAGAAAATGGATTCTACCTTCCTTGATCATACTAGAACCCAGATCCCTAGCCAATAGATATGAGCACAAAAAAAGGCCGTTTCCAGAGTAAGGAAACGGCCTTTCAGCGTGTGAATGAAGTAAAGGAGAATTACTGCACCAAACGTACATCCACAGCATTGAGGCCTTTTCTGCCTTGCTGGGTGTTGTACTCTACACGGTCATTCTCACGAATATCTTCAGTCAAGCCACTTTCGTGTACAAAAACATCATCGCCACCATCTTCAGGTTGGATGAAGCCAAATCCTTTGGAATAATTGAAAAATTTTACCTTTCCTACTGCCATTGTTTTATTGATTAAAATTGAATTGAGTTGTTGATTAATTTACAAAAGTGAACGCCTTTCCCAACTTGCCCGCCCGGCCGGTACGGCCAATGCGGTGCACGTAGGTATCATAGCTCATTGGGAGCTGATAGTTAATCACGTGGGTAATATCGTTCACGTCGATGCCACGAGCAGCTACATCGGTAGCTACCATGACCCGTATCTTTCCTTGTTTGAACTTTTCCAGAGCCTTAACCCGGTAGTTCTGGGATTTGTTGCCATGAATTTGATCAGCAGAAATCCCCGCTTTGTTTAGTTTCTTGGCTACCGAGTCTGCCCAGCGCTTAGTCTCGGTAAACACCAGCACTCGGTCGAAGCCCGGATTGTCAATAAGTTCGAGAAGCATCTTAAACTTATTGCCGCCTTCGGGCACTTCTATAATATCTTGATCGATATGGTCGCTAGTGGTATAACCAGTGTTGATCTTAACCCGCACCGGATTTTTGACAAGCTGATCAATGATGTTCTTCTGAGAGGCATCTTGGGTAGCCGAAAACAGGATAGTTTGTTTTCTGGTGGCCATCTCGCGGGTAATACGACGTATGTCCTGCACAAAGCCCATATCCAGCATGCGATCGAATTCGTCCAACACCAAAATGGGCGTGCGTTGAAGCTGCAAAGCTTTACGATCGGCCAGGTCTTTGAGCCGGCCGGGAGTCCCAATGATCAGATGATTTCTCCGCTTCAAGGTTTGGAGGTCGGTATTCACGTTAGTGCCGCCAATGAACGCTGCACTTCGCAGCTTGAGGCCACGCGCTAATTTGCGAAACTCCTCATCTACCTGCAAGGCGAGCTCACGGGTAGGCACTACCACCAAGGCCAATTGCCCTTGAGGCTGTTGGATAAGTCGCTCTATAATGGGCAGCAAGAACGCAGCCGTTTTACCTGTACCGGTATTAGCAATGCCTATGAGATTGCGTCCATCCTGCAAGGGAGCCAGGCTTTGGGCCTGAATCTTACTGGCAAACTCAAAGCCCTTTTCTTTCAGATTATGTTTGAGCTTAGCGTGTAGCTCAGTCTCCTCATATTTCAGTTCCGACAGGTGAGTTATCTCCTCTTGGGGTACTCCCTTTTTTACCAATCGGGAAAAATCGGTGATGGATGATTTCTTGACCGGTTTGGCCTTTGGTTGTGAAGTTCGCGGTGCTTGAGTTGAGGTAGGCCTCTTTTTACGTTTTGCATAATACGAGCCGGACTTTTTGGCTCGTGGTGATCTAGAATTACTCATACATACTTACTAATCATTGAGCATGGGTTTCGTTTAACGCTCAAGGTAAACAAAGGTACCACTTGGGAAACCATTGGAAAAATCGCTAGAAACGACTTCCGGCTCCTGCAAGAAGGACCTGACAACATATTGGTGTGCAAAAACTGCAATATCAATAGATAGAAGGTGCGGCATGTGCACTAGAGCTCAACGACCATCGATCATGGGATATGATTCGGAATACGGAGGCAAAGATGTAAATAATGAATCTAATGAGGATAAAATAAAAACGGCTGCACCAGATACTTCGAAACGTAAAATTGGCGGGAAAAGTTGGCTTTTCCTATAAAGCTCCTCGAGAAGCCGGATATGAAAACATAGGCATAATCTTTGAACTCAATAAAAAAGCTACCCTCATATTAAAAAAGTACAATTCAGTTTTAGTGGATTTAGCCATGACGAATACGTAAAAGAGACTATTCTTAGATGCTCAAAAATTGCAATTAAGCACAGTAAGCATAGCACTATTACAATATTCATTGCACAATACTTATCTATTCCCGGACTGAGCAGGCCTGTCACATTACGATGATTCAATTTTGCAACCGTGTTGCATAATTTACTTCAAGGGTTGTACAATTTAATGATTCTTTCGTCACAATCTTGGATTCTTTCAAATTCATTTGACTTCCCTTCTCCAATATTTTACCTTCAAAAAATAACCTGTAAAACCATTACAACATGAAAATTAGTACCCTATTCCATGGGCGCACTTGGCGTCTAGGCATAGGATTGCTGGTAGCTGCGTTGGCTATCGGTGGTGCTATTGCCCATTTTTCAGGCTTGCCAACTCCTACGGCAGGCGAGCAAGCTCAGCTAGACATGATGGCGAAGGCAGAAGGCCTCACTTATGAAGAAGTGATGGAAATGCCCAAGCAAGACCGACCTGACCTGGCTCAATTGCAAAACATTGAGATGATGAAAGACCCCAATCTGGGGTATGTACCTGAAGGTGCGGGCCTCCGCGCCTACCGGGAGGTGCAAAAGCGTGCAGACGAGTTTGCGGCCAAGGCTATTCCCGGAGTAACCTGGACAGAGCGTGGCCCCAACGATATTGGTGGTCGTACGCGTGCTCTAATGTGGGACCCTAACACCAACAACAAGGTGTGGGCCGGTGGCGTAGGTGGTGGCCTATGGTACAACAACAACGTTACCAGCTCTAGCACTGTTTGGCAAAACGTAGATGACTTCTGGGCCAACATCGCAGTTTCTTGTATTGCCTATGACCCTAGCAACACTAATACCTTTTATGTAGGTACTGGCGAGGGTTTTTTCAATGTCGACGCGATTCAGGGTGCAGGTATCTGGAAAACTACCGATGGCGGTTCCAACTGGAGCCAGCTAGCTAGCACAGACAACAGCAACTTCTTCCGAGTACAGGACGTAGCCGTAACTTCTACGGGTGCGGTAATTGCCGCTACCAGCACGGGACTTTACCGCTCTACCAACGGGGGATCTTCTTGGAGCAGCTTGTTATCAGGTCGTTTTGCAGACTTGGAAGTAGCTACCAACGGTGATGTATGGGCTACTGAAGGCTTGTTTTCTACGGGCCGTGTATGGAAATCTACTAACGGTGGGGCTTCCTACACTGACGTAACACCTGCTACTGGAGGCGAGCGTATTGAATTGGCCGTAGCTCCTAGCAACTCCAACATAGTTTATGCTTCAGCATCTAACGGTAGCAACATCACCTGGATGTATCGCTCTGCCAACGGAGGATCTTCATGGTCTCAGATTAACGTACCTAATTACCTGAACCAAAACTGTACTAATAGTACAAACGACTATACTCGTGGGCAGGCCTGGTACGACAACATCATTGCTATTGACCCTAGCGACCCTGACGAACTAGTAGTGGGTGGTATCTCTCACCACAAATCTACCAACGGAGGTTCTAGCTGGACGGCTATTTCTTACTGGACTGGCGGTTGTTTACCTTACGTTCACGCTGACCAGCACGCTATTGCTACTAACCCGAACAATCCTTCGGCCGCAGTAATGGGATCTGACGGTGGGGTTTCGTACACCTCCAACCTGTGGTCTTCTAGCTCTCCTTCTTTTGCTGACCGCAACAACGGGTACAACGTTACCCAGTTTTACTCAGCCGATGCCCGGAACATTTCTGGTGATGCCTACATCCTTACTGGTGCACAAGACAACGGTTCTTTGCGTCTTTCTTCTGCTGGCATCAGCGGTTCTACCGAAGCTACCGGTGGTGATGGTGCATTTAGCCACATTGACCAAACCAATGCTAACTACCAAGTAACGGCTTACGTGTACACTAGCTATTATCGCTCTACAAACAACGGTAGCAGCTTTAGCACCTGGATTAGCAACCAAGATTTCGGTCGGTTTATCAACCCTACTGACTACGATGATAATTCTGACCGGATGTACTGCGCAGGTAATGCCGACCAGTTCATTTACTCAGATCCTGCCAGCGGTAGCAGCCCTGGTTGGTCGCTAGCCAATGTGAGCTTCGGTGGAGGCCAGGTTTCGGCAGTAACTACCTCGCCCAACACCAACAACCGAAGAATACAC
>JBCBHI010000123.1:0-9401 GCA_038525885.1 Bacteroidota bacterium | reverse complement strand
GTCAACCTTTCCACGGCCAAAGCCGTCAAACGCCAACATGAAGTAGGCGTGAGAAAAGTTGACGTAGTTTACGATGGCCAAGGCCACAATGAGCAGGGCTACTAAGGCGAGGATGGACAGCAGCCGTGCGTTGCCCATGGGCTTCATTTGTCCTATGTCATCAGGGTCCAAATGGACGGAAGTAAGGGGGCGCAGCGAGTAATGATAGTCATTCCCTTCTGCCTGAAAGGCCTCCCAGGATTTGCCTTCCCGCTCGGCAATTTCGGGGGCTACGTAGTCGGTGACGATGTCCGGTAGCTGAGCCTGTACGGTAGTGGGTTGGACACCTTCGCGCAAGGTGACAAAGCAGTGGGCTACCGCCATACTAAAGTTGGGAGCGCTGAACCAGCGCACGGACGCAGAGGATACCAAATAGGAGAACTGAAACTGGGAATGGGCGGGAGGATCGGCCACTACCGCGGTGACTACCGAGGGTGAACTGGATACGGTCAGTTCTTTGCCCAGGGCCGACTGGGTGCCGAAGAACCGCTGGGCGGTAGAAGCCGTGAGGACTACCGAATGAGGGTCCTGCAATGCAGTGTGTGGGTCTCCCTCCAGGATTTCGAAGGGAATCACCTCTAGGAAGTTGCTGTCCGCCAGGTACACGTGCCCTTCCAGAAAGTGCTTTGGGTCAGAGGACTGCGGAGCTACGGTTACCTGCTGCTCATGGTACGGCCCGGAGATAGCCGTGGCGTTTTCTACAGATGGGAACCGCTCAGGTAGAATCTGGGCGAAGGCATAGGGGGCTACCCCTCTTTGGGTGGTTTCCCCTTGCACGGTGCGGGCTTCTACTAGCTTGTAGGTACGGGCCGATTGGGGAAGAAACTGGTCATAGCTTTTCTCATACTGGATGTACATGCCCAATAGCAGGGCCACACAAATACCCAGAGATAACCCCAGAAGGTGCAGGGTGGCGTAGCCCTTTTCTCGGCGGAGCCGCCGCAGGGCTATGATCAGAAAGTTGCGGTACATGGATAAAATGTTTTGTTGCGAAGAGCGGTTACCTGAGCCCCGGATGGTGGAGTAGTTGAAGAACCGGAGGACTCCTCCGGCAAATTGCCTGCGGGCTTTGGCCAGACCCCTTTGGGCAACGGTTTGTTCAAACCTTTCCCTCAAATCACCCTCTACCTCTTCCAGGTAGTCAGCTGAACAATACCACCGCAAAAACTTCAACCAGTTTTTCGGTGGATTATCGGTCGGAAGAGAATCGGGATGCTTCACGTAACCTATTTTCTAATTATTAGAACAAATGTAAAAGAAATGGAATGATTTGTTGTACGATTGTAAAAGTAATGAAGGTGATTCAAGAGTTTTCTGGTCTTTCTAGGGTAAAGAAACCACATGAGGGTATGCCTTGGCGTGTTTTCGGTATTGGTCGGGGGTAAGGGAGGTATGGGCCCGAAACTGCTTGATGAAGTGCGATTGGTCATAGAACCCACAAGTGAGCGCTACCTGAGCGGAAGACAAGCTTGGGGTTTCGCTCCACAGCCGTATGGCCTGGTTGATGCTGCGGAGCGTTTGGAGCTTCTTGGGGGTAAGGCCAATGCAGCGGCGGAACTCGTGGGCAATGTGCTTTTGAGAGTAGCCGTAGTGCTGGCTGATTTCCCGGAGAGGGGTATGATCAAAGTCACGGGAATGAACAATGGCTTCCGCCAGGCCTGTTTTCGCTCCAGGTAGCCGGGGGAGGAAGAACTGCTCCACCCTGGCGAATCGCTCTTGGAAGGAGCCTGCTTGCATTAGCTGCTCCCGCAGGTACAGGATACTATCCTGCAACAAAAGGCGCGACTCTACCAGTTGGTTGGTAAGCTCGCTGGCTGGCACTCCTAGCAGCTGGGCGAGGCCATAGGTTTCGAACTGCACTGATAGCGTAGTTGCGCGCTGTTCGGACTCGTAAAGCAGCGGCTTGGAGAACAGCCCGGTAATCCACGATTCGGGTAACCGGGAGCCCGACTCGCCCTTCTTCGCCTCCGGTACGGTAACCCGGGATTGATCATCCAAAGGAATAATCAACTGGGGTTGGCCGTCTGGGAGCAGCATTTCGTACCGGGAGCTTCCACTATAGCCCTCGTAGCACATCATCGATTTGATGAACGTACGCAGGGGGTAGGCTGGGGTGTGGAAGCGAAGGTTCAAAAGAGGAGCGGATGGGTGTACTCTACGAATATATCGATTCTCAAGCAAAGAGTGGATCAATAGGAAAAACTGAGGCCAGGCTCCATTTATTAAATCAACTAGGATAGATTAGTTTACCCCATTTTATTTTTAACACAGAGAGAAAAAGGAGCATGCGCTAAGGTCTCAAAGTATTTTATTAAAAATCACTAAGGATTCTGTGCCTTCTTTGATTACTCTGTGTTCCCATTTTTACCACCTAGCAGAAGTAGTTCCCTATTTCTAGCTTAGTCCTCAAGGGTACTGTAGCACCTGCCCATGGGGCACAAAAAAAGGCGGGTGGCTGGCCTGTATTGACCTACCACCCGCCCGGCTATGCTGTTTGGAAAAGCCTTAGGGCTTGATCCAGAGTCGGGTTACCTGACGATGCGAAGGCGTGACGGTCTCCAGCATGTACAGTCCTGTTGCCAAGTGTCCTACAGACAGATGAAGCAGCGTGCCGTCTACCCGCACCTCTACGGGAACGGTCTGGCCGTCCAGGGTAAGAAGCCTAACCTCTGCCAGGTCGGCAAGCTCGTGGGTCAGCCGGATAGAAACCTCATTTTGGGTAGGGTTGGGGTATACTGGCCATACCTGCCCGGGTTCCCAAACCACCGCTACGGGGTCTGAGTAAGTGTAGGTTCCGTCATAGTCCGTTTGCTTCAGGCGATACCATAGAGTATTGGCCCCGCTGTTGGGTACATCGTTGTGGGAGTAGCTCCGGCCGTCGGCATCAAAGCCGGCTCCGGGAATTTCTGCCACTTCCTGCCAGGTGCCGAATTCGTCTTTCCGTTCTATGGTGAAGAAATCGTTGTCTCGTTCCCAGGCGGTTTGCCATTGCAGTCGCACCGCTTCTTCCTCAGTCTCTGCGCGGAAGTAGAGTAGCTCTATCGGCAGACTAGAGATTGCATTGGTCTGCATCCGGGTACTGCTGAAGGAGGGGTACCCAGCGGTGATGGTGCGGGAGTTGCTACCAAAGCTACCCAAAGACCAGCTAAGGGTGGACTCGGTGCCTGCACCGGGGAAGGGATCCAGGCTTTGTACGCCGCTGGTCTTCACCAGGCTTACTTGCCCACTGATGTAGGTTTCTAGCGCTGCCGGGGTGTGACCATCCGATTGCAGGCGGGTGTGGATGTCAGAGAATTCCTGATTGAGTACGTAGTATCGTACGTACACCGGGAATCCCGTAGGCTGCGTGGTGGGTTCAATCCACCAGTTTCGGTTAAGCGCGTAGTCGTCGCTACTCGTACGCACACTACCACTACCCGTCACAATCCGTACTCCCCAGCAGGTACTGCCCAGGTTGTTGCCTACCGGGTTGATGGAGAATACCAGGCGGCCGGTATTGTCTGTCACATTCACCCACTGGTATCCATTTAAGTCTACACAAGTTCCGCCCGTTACCGAGTAGTCCGCTTGCAAAGAGCGTACGGTGAGGCTGGACGGTAGTGCAGGGCTATTGCTGTTGAACGGATCCGTATTGGTTTGTGCTTCTATATAATCCGGGATACCGTCGCCGTCCGTATCGGTGGTGGTCGAGATAGGGCCGGTGGCCCCTCCGGCAATCAGGATTACCTCCATAGCATCGCTAATGTTGTCACCAGAAGCCCCGGTGCCATCCTGAGAGTCGGCTGCACTGCCTCCACCTGATTGAGGATCGTTGGCGTCGTTAGGATCGTTGGCGTTGAGTACCTCATAGTAGTCAGGTACCCCGTCTCCGTCCGTATCCGTGCTTAGGTCGGCCGCTGCTCCACCGTTTAGGGAAGTGATCAGCGTTTCCAAACCATCGGGAATGCCGTCGCCATCGGTGTCTGTGTTACCGCTGGTGCTGGGGCTGTTGGCTCCAAACGGGTCGCTGCCCAGACTTACCTCTCGCCAGTCGGAAATACCGTCGCCGTCCGAGTCCGTGATGCGGGTGATCGGAGCCGTACCACCATTGTTGGCTAGGATGAATTCTAGTGCGTCAGAGATGCCGTCGCCGTTGATTCCGGTGCTCGCATCAGTATCTACAGAAGGGGCTCCGGGATTCACCGGGGCATTGCCATTGTTGGGGTCTGTACCGTAGGCCACCTCCACATAATCAGGGGCACCGTCCGAGTCGGAATCCAAGCTCAGGTTAGAATCCGTGATAAGACCAAAATGCGTAGCGCCTGAGAAGTTGGCCCCTACAAAGGTGACGATGTCACTGGCAAACTGCTGTGCAGGGATGGTGCGGAGTACGCCGTTAGAGAAATCATTATCGTCGTCAATTACCAGCAGGAAGCCTTGTAACGAGTAAGCGCCAAAGCCCAGGCCGGTCAGGTTAAAGTTCACCGTCACGGTGCCCGGTGTATTGGTCTGCTGTACCCCCCATTGGCGGGTAAGGCGTTCGGTAGCCCCGGCGGGCAATCCACTAACGGTGGAAGTGAGTGCACCCCCATCATGCCCCCAGAGTAGGAAGTCTCCTTGCCCCAGGGCTGAAGGATTGGACATGGTTACGATATCGCTATCGTTGCTGGTGGTGCCAGACTGCAGGTCCAGATCAAGCAGCGCATCAAAGCCGATGCCCACTACATCATTGCCATAGCTGGTGGCGCTGTACAGGGTATTGCCCGTCACCACATAGTTGCCTCCGCTCATGTCCAGGCCTACTCCGTATTTCAAGGCCAGGTACGTTTCCACCTGTCGGCGGTCGTCGCTGCTGATGGCCTGGTCAAACAGGATCACCTCGCCCATATCGCCGGAGTAATTACCCCCGCCGCTATGATTTTGCCCCAGGCGGAATACTGAAGTTAGTGCCGTATTGAGGGTGCCCACCGTGGTGGCGTTTCCGTCGGAAGTACCGCCATTCAGGTAGACATTGTTATTGCCGCCTGACATTTGTCCGGTGGCGATGTAGGTGTCGTCTTGGGTAAGGCCCGTGGCACCGTTGGTTAATCCGGTGGTGGTGTTGGGTATCACATAACGGAATGCCCCGCCATTAACTCCCAGGTAAGTTCGTTCGGAGCCCGAGTTACGCCAATCATATATACGGCCGTTGCTGGAGTGTGCCCCTACGTAGAACGCGGTATTAGCATTGGTGCTGAAGAGGGTACTTCCGGCCACCGCGCCATCGCTTTGTAGGAAGTCAGCCGTGCCGCTGTTATCATACCGAATCACGGGCTGGCCATTCATCACGTCCAATACCCGACTAGGGCGGGCAGCCACCGTGTTCTGCCGTACCTCCGTTACTCCAGCGCCGGATATTTGGTTAGTCCAGATGGTTACATCACTACCGTCCACGGTTACTCCCTTGTCGGCCCGTAGCCACAATGTGCCTCCGGCAATTCCTCCAGGGTTCAATACGGGCGGTACAGAGAGCGTAAAGTAATCGCCGTCAGCAAAGGTGACGCCGGTAAAGTATACCGTATCCCCGCTAATGGTGCTTCCGCTGTATTGGGTAGCGGAGTTGAAGTCTCCGGTACTATTGGTAAGTAAAGTATAGCCAGCGGGATTGGTAGAACGGTCCGCATAGTTGTCCAAACCACCAACGTATACCCGTACGGTTACCGTACCCACGTCACCCGTGTGGCCTACGCGCCACTCAGCGGGCAAGCGCTCATGTAGTAAGTTGGGCAGCTCAGTAGTTTGGGGAGTAGTCACACTACCGCCGTCTCTACCCCAGATGAGGTAGTCTCCGGTATCAAAGGCATTGGGGCTACTCATGCCCACCATAGCGTCTGAGGACAGGCTCATGGAGTTGCTCTGCAAGAAGCCATGGTCCAGGTTGTAGCCTATTCCGCTAATGTTGGTAGCGTGAGTGGTGTAATTGTAGATATCGCTTCCGTTTAGGGTATAGCCCAAGCTGCTGATGTCCAGGGCAATGCCGTACTTCAGGGCCAGATACGTTTCTATATCCCTCCGGTCAGCGTCACTATTTCTAGCCGTGTAGCAAATGATCTCGGCAATCTGCCCTCCATACCCGCGGGTGTTAATGAAGTTATCTCCTACCCGGAAGAAGCTATTGGTTACGTTGCCAAAGTTGGTCGTATTTTCACTGTTGTTGATGCCCAGGCCGTTGGCCAGTACCTCAAAACTGGTGCCGCCAGAGTTATTGCGCACATTGAAGATATAGGCGGGGTCCGAAAGGGTGGCCGCGCCATCGGCATAGGCTTGGCGGTAGTCCTGGTAGGCGTGGGTAGCAATATCGTTAGCTATGAAACCGTCCGTTTCCCCACCCAAATAGAAGCCACCAAAACCGCCCCCCTCAAAACCCAGAGCGAACCCGTTGAGATTGGCCGCGGAGATAGTAAGGTCAGGCCGTAGTACGATGTAGTAGTCCTGGGTGCTAAACCCACGCAATCCATCCATGAAATCCCCGTCAAAGTCGAGCACGTCATTCTGGTTCATGCCCCCGGCCACCAAAGTAGGTTGGTCTGCTGGGTCGCCTTGCGTTACATCGCCTCCGTTACCGCTCAGGTCAGACCAGGCCAATACACTGGTTCCGTTGGCCGTGATGCCGGCATCGGCTTTCAGCCACAAACTTAGGTTGGCACTAACGCCACCGGGTGCGGTGGTCTGTATGTCACCACCCAAGGTAAAGTAACCGCCGTCAGGCAGGTCTACACCGGTGAAGGTCAACGTCGTGATTCCGTTGCCCGTGGTTACTACCCCACCACTCGTTACCGTCGCGGTAGCCAGGTCAGCAGGTATGGTAGCCCCTGCGTTCAGGGTAAGCAGGTTCACCGTGGAGTTTCGCCAGTCTATTCCCAGGTCTGTGAGGTCTACACTCACCGTTACGGTGCCTACATCTCCGGTTTCTTCTACGTACCATATTTTCTCCAGGCGTTGCAAAACTCCGTTGGGCACGTCCGAAGTAATGAAGTTGTTGTCCAGCCCATTGTTACCCCATAGTAGGTATTCCCCATCTACCATCGCGCTGGGGCTGCTCATGGTGATCAAGGTACCAGGGTTCACACTGGTAGACTGGCTTTGTACCAAGCCCATGGTGGTTTGGTCTTGCCCGATACCAGCGATGTCATTGGGGTAGCTAGTATTATTATATAGAGAGGTGCCTCCTCTAGTATAAGCCTGGCTGGTGATATCTAGCGTGATGCCGTATTTCACCGCCAGGTAGGTGGCTACGTCTCTACGGTCTGCATCGGACAGGCGGCTGGAGTAGGATACGATTTCCAGAAAGCCTCCTTCGTAGTTGTCTGTATTCTCGAAGTCATTCCCCAAACGGTAGGGTTGATTATCGAAGTTGGCAAAAGTGCCCGTATTGGCTTCCGCATTGTCTACCTGTTCGCCATTCAGGTATATGTTTTGTCCGTTACCTCCGGCGTTGAGGCGGTCGTTCACCAAAATAGGATTACTAAGAGCAACCGTACCTCCAGGGTCGGTGTATCCACTACGGTATTGCGTAGAGGCCCCTACGGTGTGGGTAAGAATTTCGTCGGTAAGGGCACTGGTAGAAGGACCGAGTTCCAAACCGGAGAAATCCCCCACTTCAAAACCTAATACGTCGCCGGTATCTTCTGAGCTACTACTAATAAAGTCCGGGTCAATTACCACAAAGAACTCCCGTGAATAGAATCCCGCATCACCATCCAAGAAATCCACGTCAAACTCCAGGAGAGGATACCCGTTCACGCGGTCAGTTCGTAAGGTAGGGGTATTGGCTCCACTCAGCTGCAGGGCGTTGTTGTCGTTGCCACTTTGGTCTCCCCAGCCCACTACCTGGTCGGTGCTTTGTAGGGATACATCTTGGTCGCTTCGCAGCCACAGGGTAAGGTTGCTACTTACATTGCCCGGGTGCACCGAGGTGTTGGGCGTGAAGTTCAACACCGTACCCGTGATGGTCACATTGTCGAAGGCTACACCATCTTCCTGGATCGACCCGTCCGTTTGGAACAGCACCCGAATTCGACCGGTGGTGATATCCTCCATTTCTGAAGGCAGACTGATAGAGGCAGTTTCCCAGGCACCGTTGATACCGGACCAGCCATCCTGACCATTGGCGATAGCATCTACGTCCGTATCGTTGTACCAGTTGGTACCGGTGGTGACGCTACCCAGGGTGCTCCAGGTACTGCCGCTGTTGGTGCTGTACTGCACAATCATCCCGTCCCATTCCTCTTCGGTAGCATATTGTACGTCAAAAGAGAAGGTCATTCCTAAGGCTCCGGTAAAGTCTAGGACAGGACTAGTCACCGTGGCGGTGGTGTTATCCAGGTAATCATTGAAGGGTGTACTTCTCCAATGGTTACCATCTGCACCCAAGAAGGAGGCGTTATCGCGCGTGAAGCCACCTGCCGCAGTCCACCCTTCATCGTCAGAATTAAAGGTGTACTCGAATAATGTGCTTTGTGCACGAGCACTTACAGTGAAAAAAAGCAGGGCCGATAGCGGGACCCAAAATTTGTTTTGGAATATGAATGGGTAGACAGGCATATATGTTGCCTTTAGTGATTATAAAGAAAATACAAAAATATACAGAGTTTCGTGACCTAACATAGGCTTACCCGACAATTTTACCTAAGCAACTCCATGAATCGGCAAATCATTCAATTTCAACGGTAAATAATCAAATTGCTTCGACTAAAAAGGAAACATTTTCAATTTATCTTTCTGTGTTTTACACTTAATATTGGATTGGATCAAGAGCATGATCTACTGATTATCCATTTGAAAGGAAAGGTGTCTAGAAATAATGCAAAGTATAATTTTCTAGTATTGAATTTGAATCTATATATAGACAGGGTGGGTGTTATTGGTGTCTTTTTATTGAAAAAAAACAATATAACTATATACCACCAGTGAGACTATAGAAATGCGCTGGTTAAAACCTAAGCTGATCCTGACCCAAAAGGGGGGCCACATTGCATTTTTCAGTCGGTTACTAATCCTTAAAAGCATGATGAAATTCCCAACTCGGTGGAAAAGTTTATGGGTTCTTTTAGGTATACTTTTAGGTTCTTGCCATTCCATTCAGGGCTCTATGAAAGCCCAGAGTATACTGCCGTTTTTGGTAGCATTCTGCTTGAGTACTTTTTGACTGGGGCAATTGGCCAGGCCTCCGGTTGGCTACCGATTCCCCAGATCTAGCTTCCAGCTTTACGTAATCCAGGTGGACCACCAGACAACCTTGATCCGCTTTCAAATCACCAATTTGCTGGCTAGGTCACAGCGCCAGGCTGGTGGTCCACCTGGATTACGTAAAGCTGGAAGCTAGATCTGGGGAATCGGTAGCC
>JBCBHI010000122.1:0-9408 GCA_038525885.1 Bacteroidota bacterium | reverse complement strand
GTAGCATAAAGCAGTCTTTTGCTACGTCCCTCCTCATGCAAGTGGTATTGAAATACTTCTACCGGCTCTATCCTAGACTCTACTTGCTCTGCCTGCCATTGCTCTGCTAGTAGCGCATGGAGGGCCCATACATCATTGCGCAAGTGAGTAAACACCGTATCAATATGCATCTGTGACCGCCTGGCGCCAATCTTCACTACCGAAACGGTATCAATACCGGTGGAGCTACCCGTTTGGATGGGCAGCCAAAAGATCTGCTTTACCAGCTTTTCGATGGCGTAGGGCGTAGTCCGTTCGCTCCAACCTATCAGTACATGCCGGGGACTGATCATCATGATATCGCCCCCTTCATAGCTCACGGCTTTGAGCTTTTCCTGCTCTGTATCCTGCAAAAAATGATGATCATCTGGACCCACAGAGAAACGCAAGGGACGCCGATGGCGCACCAGAAAGTGCTCCGCAATAAATCGAAACAACCACACCTCGCGCCGACGTACGTCGTACTTTGGTTGGGTAATGAGGAGGTGGTCGCCCATGGTTATGCCAATATCCCGCGTGAAGATGAAGTTGGGAATGGGCGCAAAAATGTACCGTTCTGCCCCTGCAGGTAGGCGGTGGGGTTTCTCCCCTGCAAGGCTAGCATAGGCTAGCTGGCCGGAAAGCAGGGTTTGTACCAGGGCTTTGATGAGCGTAGGATCCGTTTTGCCATGCTCTAACATGGCCAGCAGATCGTCTTTCCGAGGAAAGTTGACTTCTTCTAGAGTACACAAGCTAATGATGAGTTCTAGAGCATCTTCCGGGTTTTCGGCCACCAACAACTCTAGCAAAGCCTGAGAGTCCATCACGGGGTGCTCTCGTACGTCGGTAGCCTCAGCAGTACCCACCATGAGGTCCAAGAGTTTACGAAACACATCAAACTCTCTCTGCATTGTTGGCACATCCACAATGTCATCGTAGAGCCACTCTTCCGTTTTGTGGGTAGGGATAAGACCGATGCCTGCATCGGGCCGGTGTACCAATACTCGTTTCAAGGTGCCGAGCTCCCCGGCTACGCCTAACTGAAAATTCTCTTCCATCGCTTAGAGCTCAAAAATTAGAACCAGAAGATCCGGGTTCCAAATCCCAGACTGTTATCGATTGTATTTCTTTTACCTTGACAGCTTCAGAGAGCAATTCTTCATGGATCCTACCCAGCGAAAAAGAAAAGATTAAGAAAACATTAAAATTCTTGAGGCAAGGCTTGCAAGTAAAAGGCGTTTTCGTACCTTTGTCATCCCATTACGGGAAACACACAGAAAACAAAGCGAAAATAGTTCGCTAAAAGATATATCGCGGGGTGGAGCAGTTGGTAGCTCGTCGGGCTCATAACCCGAAGGTCGCAGGTTCGAGTCCTGTCCCCGCTACTCATTCAGGCCAACAGAAATGTTGACCTTTTTTTATGCCCTTACCGTAGACGAGCCAACTCGTTGAGTTTATAGTCAATCCAGCTTAAATTGATTCATCTCCATTCCTTTTTTACCACACTTGCCGACCGGAACATGTGTAGGTGGAGAGAAAAAAGAAAGTCAAAGGCTTCAATGTATTTAATTATAAATCTTTGTGGACTCTGTACCTTCTTTGATCACTTTGAAGTCCCATTTTAACGCCCAACAGAAGCCTTCTCAGATTTCTTGCTTGGCCCTACAGAAAGCCCTCACCAAGAAAGTAAGTTTCTTACCTCACTCACTCCTTGGTTGTTCTATCTTTGACCCATGCGACTCTTTGGCTCCAAGAAACCAAGCCTGTCTTCTATCTCCTTGCCAGACTGGGGCTGGGAACAGAAGCAGAAAAACAAAACCATGGTGCAATGGGTGAACCCCGAGGCCCCGGTGGCCCTCTCCATCAACTTCTTCGCCAAGGAACCCGACTTACCCACCACCCAGGATGTGGAGGAACTCCGCAACTATTACCGGAGCCAGCTTACCGCCCAAGGCGGCGGAATCTTGCAGGTGGAAATCATCAAAATACAGGGAATTAAGGCCATCAAAACACTTTTTAAATTCCCTCAGCAACCGAGCGGCACCATGTACCTGGGCTCCTACACTCTACCCTTTGAGAAATGCAGCTACGTACTCAAGCTACAGGGAATGGAACTAGAACCCACAGGCCAACGAGAGTCCTTAGTAGCGGATGCAATGATCAAACAAGGAAAACTAGTCGCCAATGAAAAAGGAGAGTATCCTGGCTGGGCCGCAGACCCTTACGCCCCGGAATATCAACACACCTGCCTCATGAATAAAAGCGAGGCCATATCCTACGACTTGCAATTCCCAGACCACCCACTCTCACAGGTACGCACCTACCTCACCAAACTGAGCTGGGACCTGAAGGCCGAAGCAATCCTAAAGGAGCAACCTCCCTTCGCCAAATAAGACACCTGCGCAAGCAGAAAGCCTAAAGACCCACTCACCAAACCTTATAGGTTTTTGAAACCTATAAGGTTTAGGGCTCCTGATGGTAAGGCACCCCACACCTCAGCAGCAGCATCAAGACACAAAAAAGCCCCAAAACCTGTAAGGCCTTGGGGCTTTCATTTATAAGAGCCAGCACTGATCAGATAATCAACATGCAGTCTCCGTAGCTATAAAAGCGGTATTTCTCTTTGATAGCTACTTGGTATGCTTCCATGATCTTTTCATACCCCCCGAAGGCCGCTGCCATCATGAGCAGGGTAGATTCCGGCTGATGGAAATTGGTAAGCAGCGCATTACAGATCTTGAACTCGTAGGGAGGGAAGATGAACTTGTCTGTCCAGCCTTCGTTGCCCTTGAGCCGGTTACTAGCATTTACCGAGGACTCCAAAGCACGCATGGTAGTAGTGCCAATGGCACACACCCGCTTCTTGGCGTTCAGGGAGCCATTCACCTTATCGGCCGTCACTTCGGGCACCATAAAGTTCTCAGAATCCATCTTGTGCTTAGTAAGGTCCTCCACATCTACCGGACGGAAGGTTCCCAACCCAATGTGCAGGGTAATCGGAGACACCTCAATGCCTTTGATCTCCATCCGCTTCAGCACCTGAGGAGTGAAGTGCAAGCCTGCCGTAGGAGCAGCCACCGCACCTACATGCTCGGCATAGATGGTCTGAAACCGGTCCCGGTCCGCCTCTTCTACATTGCGAGTAATGTACTTGGGCAGCGGGGTCTCGCCCAGCGAATCAATAATGTCGTAGAATTTTTCGGGCTCACCGTCGTAAAGGAAACGAATGGTACGTCCTCGGGAAGTAGTATTATCAATTACCTCCGCTACCAGGTCGTTTTCGCCAAAGTAGAGCTTGTTTCCTACGCGAATTTTCCGAGCAGGATCTACCAATACATCCCAGAGATGCATCTCTTGGTTGAGCTCGCGCAACAAGAACACCTCAATTTTGGCACCCGTTTTCTCTTTATTTCCGTACAATCGAGCAGGGAACACCTTGGTGTCGTTAGTCACTAGGGTATCACCTTCGTCAAAATACTCTAAGATATCCTTAAAGACTTTGTGCTCGATTTCTCCGGTTTCACGGTTTACCACCATCATACGCGCTTCGTCCCGGTTTTCCGCCGGATATTGCGCAATCAGGCCCGTCGGAAGATCGAATTTGAACTCCGACAGTTTCATTTTTATTATTGAAGTACTGATAGTGATTATCTTTTGGTTGGCACTAAATTAGGGCTTGCAAAGGTAGCAAAAAATTTTAAAGAACCCGGGGATAGAAACGCTAGCTTCTGCGCTGAATTTCCACAACCGTTTTTCAAGTGAAGGTCATTCGTCAAATTATCGAGAGTTTCCGCTTCGCATTTAATGCCCTACGGGGAAACCTGCTGCGCACTATTCTCTCCCTCCTTGGGGTCACTATTGGTGTATTCACTATCGTGGGCGTACTTACGGCAGTTGATTCCCTAGAAAACAACCTCAAAAACAGTTTCAACTTCCTGGGTACCGATGTGATCTATGTGGACCGGTTTCCTTTCATAGGTGATCCTAACACTCCGTGGTGGACCTATTTCAAACGCCCCAACCCTTCCTATTCGGAATATCGGTACTTAGAGAAGAATCTACAAAGTGATGGTGCGCTCACCATCTTTAGTATGCGAGGAGGGCAAACTTTCAAACACGAAAGTAATAGCATAGGGAGTATGACCCTGGTAGGGGCTAGCAATGGATACGACGAGGTATTTGAGGTCAATATTCTGGAAGGCCGCTATTTCACTCAGCAGGAGCTGGATGGCGGGCGCAACGTAGTGGTGATTGGGCAAGATATTGTGGAAGGCCTTTTCCCCAGAACCAACCCTCTGGGACAACGGATCAAAATTCGTGGGTTGCGGTATACGGTGATTGGCACGATGGAGCGCGAGGGCAGCAGCCTCTTGGATGTCACCAGCAGCGATGAGTATGCGGTAGTGCCTTACAAGGCATTTCGTAAGGTTTACCAAACCGGGCAGTCACGCGGTGGTGTAGGCAGTAGAATAGGCGCGAAAGGCAAGGAGGACGATGAAGGTCTTTTGCGGCTGGAAAACGAAATGGAAGGACTCCTAAGAGCCAAACGAGGGCTACGCCCCCGGGAGGGCAATACCTTTGAGCTCAACCGTCCAGAGGCCATTGCCTCGGCTATCGGCACCGTGTTCGACATTGTGACGATTGCCGGCTGGGTAATTGGCGGTTTCTCTGGCTTAGTGGGAGGCTTTAGTATCGCCAATATTATGTTCGTTTCTGTGAAAGAACGAACCGGCCTGATAGGGGTGGAAAAATCACTCGGGGCCAAGAACTACTTTATCCTGTTCCAATTCTTGTTTGAGGCCATCCTGCTCAGTTGTATTGGTGGAGTTATCGGGCTGTTCTTTGTCTGGCTTCTCACCCTCATACCCATGGGCAGTTTTCAAGTCATATTCCCTCTAGACAAAGTAATCACGGGTATGACCATTGCAGCGGTACTAGGGGTGGTAGCCGGTATCATACCTGCCATACGGGCCGCCTACATGGACCCTGTACGGGCTATACGGGCTTAGCAGTCCGTTTACTCTTCTGCATCATCATCCCGCAAAGGGCCCAACAACTGATGCTCAACTTGTAGAATCTGACATTCTTTGTGGCTGAGCGATCGCCAAGCTACAAAGGCAAACAGAGCCTGCGCCATCCACAATAGGTTGAATGCCAAGTACATGCCCAAATGATCGGCATCGTACCCAAAGTTGGTAAACATAAATAGATTGAAGGAAATAAGGATAATGACGCTGTTGACACTCCACATGCGCGTTATCCTTATTTTTTGACGTTGAGTGAGGTATCGGTCTTGTAAGGCATGCGATTTCAGGGAGATTTCTGAAATGGACCGGAAGTAAGCTTGCATCGCCACCTTTTTCGCCTCTTTTGAGCCGTCAGCTACCCCATAGCTTTTCAGGATGATCCGGTTGCCGAATAGGGCATCAAATACCAAATCGATGATACGGTCCGCAATGATGCCACCCGCAAAAACAAAGGGCAGAATGAACAAGGCCGCCATGGTAAACACCAGCTCCATCTGACTCACCAACACCAGGAAGTCGAAGAACTCTTCTTCGGAAATATGAATAAATGAAAAAGTTAACCAGAGCATCCAGGTAAGCGTGGTAAATCCCGCGAGCAGCATCTCCAGAATGTATCGCCATTGCCTTATTTCCATGTCAGAAAAATGGGAACTTGTCACCTTTCTTCAAAACCGGAGCCTCGGGAATGCTCATCTTTTGGCATATTGCACCAAGCATGGGCCAGCTGGCCCCAAGTCATCTTACGCCCTTGAACGTATGAATAGGCACACCCTACAACCCTCACCAGCCTTCACAGGCTTGGTCCTAGTCCTTACCCTACTCTCATGCAGAGCTTTTGCTCAAGATATTATTGAGAAACAGCCAGATTTTGGTCAGGAAACCGCCGCATTGGACCCCATAGATTTTCCACGCTTGCTCCCTACGGACAATGGGTACCTGTCCCTTAGCAAATCCAAGGGACGCCACGGAAGCAAATCCACCTATTTGGTCCAAGAATGGAGCGCTGACTTGTACCTCAATTATCAGCACACGTATGAGTTTGATAGTGACGTGCAGCCCGTTGGCTTTCATCTGGGTGAAGATGGCACCACTTACAACCTGGTAGTACACACCTGGAATCTGCGAAAAAAGAATTCGGTGGTAACCCTGTACCAAGCAAGACGGGCCATGGGAGCTGAGCCTGAGGCTAGTGAAATTGCCAACTATGGGGTGGCCACCTGGCGTGATGCACCCAGCAAGGGCGAAGTGGCGGCACGGCTGGAAGGCGTCGCACGCTCTGGCATCTCATCCGAACCCCCGCTAGGTTACCAGGTTTGGATCCGCTACAGCCCCAACCGCAAATACTTCTTGGCCTACCACTACGAGTTTAGCAAACCAGGCCTATTGGTGAATGTAGACTTGTTTGATGCCAATGGCCAAAAACTAGCTGCGGGACAGCTTCCTGTGAACCGCGGCCGAATCAGCTATGACTTGTACCTCAACAACCGAGGTGAGGTTCTATTCCTAGAGACCACCCCTACCGGTGGCGTGAGCATGGTACGGTATGATTTAGCCACGCGAGAAAGTGTTTTTCTGGAAATCTCTTCCAGCAATTACCTGCGCACCCAGTTTCAGATCCATCAGCTAAGCGATGATGAAATATACATCGCCAACGAGGCCGAGCGGGATGGAATTCTTGAGGGCGTGATGTTTGCCCACTTCAACTTTGCCGCCCATGAGGTACAAGACATCACCTTTTGGCAGCTTTCGCGCCAGTTTCAGCAGCGGTACGACACCACCGTAGCCAGTGTACGGGGAGAAGAAGCGGACTGGAGAAATATTGACTTGGTAGATTTTAGAATTGATGCGGCTGGCAAAAAATGGATCACCCTTGAGAAAAGGAATTACTCCTCGCCTGGGTTTACCTATGACCATACCGCGGTACTAGCTCCTGACCTATGGTTTGGCCGCCATGGCACTGTGGAAATTGGCGACGCCTTTATTTTGGCTTTCGACCGGAACAACAAGTTCATGGATGGCAATATCATCCTAAAAAGCACCTCTAACCACGCCGACAATGGTCTGCGTATGGTGGGGGTAGAAGTCTATACCGAACGTGGTAATATTCTGGTAGTACACCATGATGATGCCATTGTGGGAACTGAGGTAGTATTGAGTGAGTGGCACCCCGGACGCCCCAATTGGACGGACACTCCACTACGGGACGGGGAAATTTTCAACCGGATACGAGATTATACCCTCTTCACTCCTGAGGGAGTATTGTTGGCGGGTTTCACCAACGCTCTCGGTCGTACTTCCGCATTGATCCACTTCAAACGCTAATTCCCTCATGGACAACCTCACTTACGCACACATGCGGGAGGCGGCTCAGTATATACAGTCAAAGCATGCTGCAGCTCCTCAATTTGGCATCATCCTCGGCACTGGGCTTGGCTCTTTGGTCAACGACATGGAGGTGGAAACCACCATCAGCTATGAGGACATTCCCCACTTTCCCGTATCCACGGTAGAAACCCATAGTGGCAAACTAGTTTTTGGCAAACTAGGAGGCAAAGCCGTGGTAGTCATGCAGGGGCGTTTCCATTATTACGAAGGGTACTCCATGCAGCAAGTAACCTTTCCAGTACGGGTCATGAAGTTATTGGGTATTGAGAAGCTCTTCATTTCCAATGCTGCCGGAGGCATGAACCCCAACTTTGAGAAGAGTGATCTGATGATCATTCAAGATCATATCAATTTAATGCCCGAAAGCCCCTTACGAGGGAAGAACATAGATGAGTTGGGCAGTAGGTTCCCTGACATGAGCGAGCCTTACAACCGGGTGCTTATTACTCAAGCCCTTGCCATAGCGCAGAAGCACCAAATACCTTGTCACCAAGGGGTGTATGTGGGGGTACAGGGACCCAATCTAGAGACTTACGCCGAATACCGCTGGCTCCGCCAAATGGGAGCGGACGCCGTGGGCATGTCTACCATTCCAGAAAACCTGGTAGCCGTGCACATGGGCTTGCCGGTTTTTGCCGTATCCGTCATTACAGATCTGGCTCACCCAGACCATCTGGAGCCAGTTTCTATCGAAAGCGTGATTGCCGCTGCTATGGCCGCCGAGCCACGAATGAAACAACTCCTCACTGAGCTAATCGCCGCTCAGTAAGCCACTATTGCTCCTGCAAGTCGCCCGACGAAAGGTACCGTTGCCATAGCTCCGGGTGGACTTGCAGGAATCCCCGCTGCCATCCTTCAGTAACCGCTTCAGGCACTTCCGATAGCATCTCTGGCATCATTTGCAATGGCCTTGGTGCCGCCATTATCGCAAGGTTTGCATATTCCTTACCCCAATACGAACCCAACGCCTCGGAAGTACGTGCCGCATGCATGATGCGATAGCTTTCGCGAACCACTTTCTTATCCAAGAACATCGCATTCACTGCCAACAGATGGCGGGTTACCAGCTGAGCCTCCTCAGGGGTCATTTGGCCCTTCCGGGCCACGTAGTAATCCAATACCCATTTTTTGCTTTCCTTAAACCGCTGAAAAACCTTCTTGTCCTGAAGCTTTTCAGGATGCAACAGGATGTCCGTCTGGAACCTTCTGTGATATTCCAGAACCAGGGGAAACAAAGAATGTGGGCATATTCTCCCCCGGTAGGTAAGCAACTCCTTTACTAAATCATCCAGCCGAAGCAGGTCAATTTCCTCATCAAACATTCTGTTTTCTGCCACTTCCCACCCCTCCACATTGTAGTTTACAATCTCCATGAGATCGAACATATAGTAGTCCCCCACCCGGCGAGCATAGCGGGCAATCTCTTCGTCTTTATCTAGGACAGAACGCTTGAGAAAGTAGTAGTACCTCGAATGGCGAACATCAATCTGGCTAGCCTGCACTGTATCCAAGGGGTGCCCTTCCGCACTTGACACCCACACGTCGGCTGATGTACCCACCCTATTTCCTTGAGCTAGACACGGATTAGTTCCTAGCAGGTACTGCCCTCCTATATCCAAGAAATGATAATAGTTGAGAATCAAAGCGTAGTACCGTGGCGTCTCCGGGTACTTCATCTCACAAATTCGCTGGGTATCCCACGCGCCTTCCAGTAGTTGGTTAAACACATAAACTTGCAGTGCTGCTGCCTGCCGGGTAAAATAAACCTGTAAGCTCTCCGTCCCTTCCTCCATCAACCGAACCGCTGCACTATGCCCCGCCATCACCCGGTCCGCAAAGTCTTCCGGCACCCAATTACCCTGCTGGTATTCCTTGATCAGTTGCACAGCATACAGCACCGGAAGTGCATCCGGCACATTGCCCCAGGCAGGGGCTTCGAATTCCAACTCCTCCCAACTTATCCTACCCTCGCCGTGGG
>JBCBHI010000121.1:0-9444 GCA_038525885.1 Bacteroidota bacterium | reverse complement strand
CGTCATAACTAATGGCGCGGGCTACCTTATCGGTTTCTACAATACCCGCCGAGAATGCATTGACCAAGGGGTTGGTATTGAAGCTCTCGTCAAAGAAAACTTCACCTCCTACGATGGGAATCCCAAAGGCGTTCCCATAGTCTCCTATCCCTTTTACTACTCCCTTTACCAGCCATTGGGTCTTCGCCATAGTAGGATCCCCGAAGCGCAGGGAGTTGAGCTGGGCGATGGGGCGGGCCCCCATAGTGAAGATATCACGGTTGATACCTCCCACACCCGTAGCGGCTCCCTGGTAGGGCTCTAGTGCTGAGGGGTGGTTGTGGCTTTCAATTTTGAAACTACAAGCAAGACCTCCACCAATGTCTACCAGGCCTGCGTTTTCTTCGCCTGCCTTGGCCAACATACGGGGGCTGTCCTTGGGTAATTTCTTCAGCCAGACGATGGAGTTTTTGTAGGAGCAGTGCTCACTCCACATTGCTGAATAGATACACAGCTCGGTGAAGTTGGGCGTACGGCCCAGGATCTCCTTGATCTTGTCAAATTCTTCGGCCAGCAGGCCCAGTTGTTTGGCGGTCTCTACCGTCCCTAGTTGTTGATCAGCCACAATCAGTCGGGTTTTGAAAGCGCAAAGGTACGAGGAATCCTTTTTTGTGCTAACACCCCGCCCGGAAGTGATTTCCACAGGCCATTATTATGTAGTGAGAAGGGAGAAGCAGGCACCTGAGCGGATAAAAATTAGAAGGCCTTACCTTTGGAGTATGATATTGTCCCTTCTACTGTGGGCCCTGTCTTGGGGTGCGATGCATCAAGATCCCTTGCCCGGCCTGTACCTGCACCTGGCGCTGGAGTACCAACGAACGGAACCCCATGCCAACCAATATTTCTTACCTGAACAGGTGGAGGGAAAGGTGCTTTTGAAGCCCGATGACTTCCTGGGATACGATGCGGAAACCAAGACCCTCTTGTTGAGTGATTCTGCAAAGAGCAGCTTGAATCAGTTGGACATTTCTATGACGGGCTTACCCATGGTAATGGCCTTGGACGAACAACCTTTGCTTGGTTTCTGGTTAGTGAATGGGCAAAACACCTGGGGCATCAGCTGGTGGGTAGGTAAGAGAACCTCCCAAGGGATAAAGCTGGTCCCAGGCCAACCCAGAAGTTCTTTTCAGGCCAACTATGAAGATGGGGAGTGGGAGCAAAGCCTTAACAAGATGTTTCCACGTGATTAAATGCGTCCCAGAAATTAACACAGTTTGCCCGCCTACAAATACTTTAACCACCAATGACGGTGTGTGGATTTGTAATGATAATACCACCGGGTGGGAAAATAGAGTAGGATCATAAATGCTGGCCAGAGTATATACAGCCTGAGGAGTGAAGGTGTGTAGGCCTCTGGCCAACTCCCTCCACCACCAAACAGGTCCATCCATTCTCCTAGTGTGATACGGAAATAGACCAGAGAGAACGCATGGGGGATGAGTAGGTGAATAAGGTAGAAGAAGAAGGGAACCCTGCCAAATATGCGAAGGAGGTTTCCCACTTTACCTGCCCCGCGCTCAAAGGCAGCCAGTAACAGAAGGGCAGGCCCAAGCGTCATCAATAGGAAACTTAAGGAGGGAGGATACTTCTGCACGTTGAGGAAACTCATGAGGGTATAAAGTGGGTCCTCTTGTGGAGACCAAGGGAGGGCATTCCCATAGCTATTAAGCCCTCTAAGAAGGAGGAAGCATAACACGGCAAAACTCCCTAATACCCATAGAAACCGCAGGTGATGAGCGGGTGGCCAGAGCATAACCTGGCCAAAGGCGTACCCTACCATAAGCACCCCCACCCACGGTAATACCGGGTACACAATGGCGATACCAAAGCTGCCTTGGGCATTTAGCGGAATCCATCCTTGCACATGCAGCGTGGTAAATAGCCAACTCCAAGAGCCCCATTCCGCAGCCTGCACTCCGTCCAGCAGATTATGGCCACATACGATGAGCAGGCCCAAGCCTAAGGAAACCCAAGCCGGGAAGCGGATCAATACTGCCATAAGCACCATGCCCAGACCTATGACCCAAATGACTTGCAAAAAGAACCCCCAGGACTGCCAGAAGAAACTGAACATCCAAAAGGGATTGACGATGAGCACCTCTGCTACCATAAGCCATAGGCCTCGGATAAGTAGAAACCGACTGAGTGCTTTCTGGTCTTTTAGCTTTTGCTGGTAAAGAAAGATGGAGGTGCCAGCCAGCAGTACAAAGGTGGGCGCACAGAAATGGGTAACCCAACGGGTGAAAAATAGAAGAGGGGTGGTTTGAGTTAGGTCCTCGGGGGAAAAGGGATACAAGGAATACATGTCACGTAGGTGATCGAGTGCCATAAGCACCATCACCATACCCCGGAGAATATCGAGGGAAGGAATACGGGAGGGGTTAAGGGACTGCACCATAGGCTGAGAATACTAAGGCCCCGCAAGGATGAAAAGCTTTTGGGGACCTACGGTGATTTTGTAGACTAGAGAAGGTACCCCGCCCAATATCAGTGTTAGAGGGCCCTTACCTCAATCCTGTTTTGCATTTAGGGCAAGTTTGGGGATTCTAGGCGCGGCCCAAGTGCTTATTGCAGTTGGGGCAACGCCAGTTGAGTAAGGAGGCAACCAACATACCGGCTTCCAGTACCAATACCAGCACGACTACTTGCAGGGGCTTAAGTGGCGCAAGGGCCGTGGGGTGGATATTGATATACAACATCGCCACAAAACCCACTAAAGCCAGCAGGCTGATCAATAGCTGCCGACTACGGCGGGCACGGTAGGTTTTTTGAATCTCGGAAAGGTTCATGCTGCAAATAAACGAAAAGAGAGGGAGGGAATTCCTACCCAAGCTCTTTCTAATCCCCTCCTAAGGCCATTTGCTTGGTAGGTGATTCACCTGGAAAAATTAGTGGTAAGGACCGCGCCGCGTAGGCTTAAAATCGTCCCACCACAAGACCATTCCTTCATTTTGTGTGGCACCATGCGGTCCACTTGTGATAAGGAGTAAGGCCATGGAAACTGGCTATTTCACTAGAAAATCTGCATTTTGTTGGAAAGCCCACGGGCTAACCTACCTAACCCTATACGTATGAAACCCACTCAAAAACCACTAGCGGGCAATTCCCTCTGGGTATTGCTCCTTCTATTGGGTACCCAATGCACTACCCCCAACGCCAATGCTCCTGAAACAGAAGAAATCGATGGACTTCCGGTCGATTTGGCCTTGAATGCACCTACCGGGGTAGCCGCGGATTTTGCCTGGAATGTGTTCCTGGGCATTAGTGCTCCTAATGCTGCCGGAATTCCACAATGGGAAGGATACAAGGAGGCCTATGACATATTCTTGCCTAATGCGGCAACCCCTACCGGATGGGGCCAACCTACCCCCAAGGAAAACCATCCGTGCGGAGCCCTTGGTGGTACCAAAATATTGCAGACTACCACCAAGGTGAGCCCAGTAGTGAATGAAACAGACCAAGCTGTGGGCGGGGTGCTGATAGACCAAGAAAGTAATCTGGTGCACTATGAAGTGTACATGAATCGGCCCATGTTTGAATATGTGGCTCAGAATGAGCTATACAATGCGGTAAAACAAGCTGGAACCCAAGTGGCATTTCCTATGGGTAGTATGGAGCTGAAGGCCTCCTGGAGGATACTGGACCCTACGGATACTGCCTTGGTGAAGAGATACCACACAGCGGAAGCCATCATATATATACCAGATTCGGCTCATGTGGAAGCCCAGGATTGCCTGCCTGAGGCCGTGAAGGACAAAATGGAGGTGTGCAGCAAACAGCTGGTTGGCCTTTTGGGCCTGCATATTGTGTATAAGACTCCATCCAACCCCAGCTTTACCTGGATGACCTTTGAGCAGGTAGACAATGTGGAAGGGCCCAATCCCGCTTTGCGCAATCCGAACCGAAGTAATCACACCTGCCCGGATAACACCCGGCAATGCAATTGTCCTTCGCAGGTAACTTCCCAGATTTCCCGACAAACGCCAATTCCTGATTGGGTGCAGAAGTCTAACCAGACCTGGCAGGACAGCCTGCGATCGGCCAAGTCCCGCTGGCAATACTACCAGCTCATTGGCATTCAGTGGGCACGGGACTCCTCCAGATTGGGGGACCCCTTGTTGACCAACCTGGCCAACGTTAGTATGGAAACCTTTAACCAGACCGGGAGTAGCTGCATTGGTTGTCATGCTTTTGCCAGGAGTAGCAACCCTACCCAGCTATCGGACTTCAGCTGGGTGATGGGCCGGGCGCAAAACCCTTATCCTATGCCCATGGTGAAGCTTCTGGACCGGGGGGACCCAGGGCAAAAGATAATACCGGTGGCGGGGCCTACCGGAGTGCCTCTGCCCGCAGCTAACCCGAAAGCCCTGCTAGCTTACATTATGCGGGAAAATCCGTACCAAACCTGGGGCACGTGGCCAAACTCGGCTTACTATACCTACGACCGGTATAACGTGGGGGAGAATCCTCATGGCTATACCACCCGCATCTATGTGAATGAGGTAGGGCTGGCCTACTACCAAGAGTTGCAGGCTACCTATGATACCGCGCAAATTGCTGAGCGGATTCGCGAAGGCTTGGTTTCTCTACCGCCAGGCACGGTGGTACTCAAGGAAAATTACCGTACCAAGCAGAGTGATCTTACTCCTGAAAGGAAATACGTACCCACGATTCCTACCCCGAGCGATCTGGTGGAAATAACGGTGATGTATAAGGCCGAACATAACGGGAGCCCAGAATGGTATTGGATGAAGACGCGGCCCTATGGCCCACCAGAAGTAGCTGGTTTTCAGGCCATGGGATGTAGTAGTTGCCATAGCAATTGGGAAGGCAACGGAGATGGTATGCTCAGCTTCAATTTTGGGCTACGCCCCATCATCAACGATGCTACTTTCGGGCCATCCAGCGCGGTGATTCTGGAAGATCCTACCCTGGATATCCCGGCCATCAAAGCATGGCTAGCCAGCCAGAATGCGGAACCTAGACCATGATTCTAATCGCCAGAATATATACGGTCATCGAAAAGTGATAGTTTGCGTGGGCGAGTTGGTTAACTTCTGAAACTGAACCTAAAATCACTACATGAAAAACGTGTTGCGTGTTCTTTTGGCTTTGTTTGGCTTACTGATCATAGGAGTTTTATTCGGCTACCTGTTCGTCAAATCCTCCCGAACTCCCACTTATGCGGGTGAGTTGTCCTTATCAGGGCTTACGGAACCTGTAAGTGTTTACTATACAGAATATGGAGTGCCGCACATCTATGCGGAGAATGCGGAGGACGCGTACCGAGCTTTTGGATACGTGCACGCCCAGGATCGACTGTGGCAGATGGATTTACTTCGGCATGTGGGGAGCGGAACCTTAGCAGAGCTATTTGGCCCAGACCAAGTGAGGAACGATAAGTTCATAAGAATCATGGGTATAAGCGAATACGCAAAGGCTTCCGCAAAGGCCTATGCGGCTCGTAACCATGCTAGTTTGCCTTTAGCGCAAGCCTACCTGGCGGGTATCAATAAGTTCATTGTTACCCAGCCAAAGCCCTTGGAGCATTTGCTATTAGGAGTAGACATTGCCCCTTTTGAGCTGCACAACATTTTTGAGGTGATGACCTACATGTCATTTAGCTTCCAAAATGCCCAAGCCACCGATCCGTTGATAACAGAGCTGGCCCATAGGTTGGATAGTAGCTATTTGCAAGATCTGGATCTATATCATTACCCGGGTGAAACTACCATTCCTTCGTTTGATGACCGCTATGCCGTGATGGCCGAGGAAGCCATGGCCACCCTGGAATCCTTAGGGGTCCCTGAGTTTATAGGGAGTAACAGCTGGGCTATATCAGGTAGTAGAACGGAATCGGGCAAGGTGATCTTAGAGAACGACCCTCACATTGGGTTTGCCCAGCCTGCCATTTGGTACGAAGCGCATATAAACTATCCCGGGGTGGAGTACTATGGCTATCACTTGGGTGGGATGCCGTTTGCCTTGCTTATGCATAATGAACGGCAGGCCAACGGCATAACCATGTTTATGAACGATGACATGGATTTCTACGTGGAGGAATTCAACCCGGAGGATCCTAATCTGTACCGACACCGGGAGGAATGGAAAGAAATAACCCGCAGTGAGGAGGTAATCCAGGTAAAAGGAGAGGCCTCGATACCTTTCACGGTGCGCAGTACGATACACGGCCCTATTGTATCCGATATCCTTGACCACCCGCTCAGTGATCCGGTGGCTATGTACTGGATCACCACCCAGCATGACAACTATACGCTGGAAACCCTCCATGACTTTTGCCGGGCAAGAGATATACAAGAGTTCGAAACTGCTTTCAGCAGGCTACACGGCCCAGGCCTCAACATAATGTACGGGGATAGTGCAGGCAATGTAGGATGGTGGGCCACAGCCAAACTCATACGTCGGCGCAATGAGCAAACTTCCAAGTCCTTCTACGACGGAGCCTCAGGTTTGGATGATGCAGAAAGTTTTCACCCTTTTGAAGACAACCCCCATGCCATCAATCCACCGGAAGGTTATGTGTATTCTGCCAATAACCAACCGGATAGTGTGAAGGGTGTAGTGTATTCGGGGTACTATTTACCCGACCAGCGTGCACGCCGCGTGGTGGAACTGATAGAAGGAGAAAAGGACATTTCCGTGGAGTATGTAAAGCAAATGGCGGTAGATCAGCATGCTCCACTTTTCCAGACCATTCAGCCTATTTTGCTAGCCGCCATTGAGGAAACGGCAGACCCTGACCTACTGGCACGAATGCAGGACTGGGACTATGAACTTGATCCGAATGATTGCCTACCGCTGATATACCAGCGCTGGATGTACGAGATCATCTGGCAGGCCCAGCAGGATGAGATAGGGGATACCTTGTGGCCGGCTTATCACCGGTCGAATGGATTTAAAGTGGGAATGGAGAGGCTAATGCTTAAGGCGGATTCCCGATGGTGGGACAATGTTCATACGGAGGAGGTAGAATCCCGCGAGCAAATACTTGTCACCGCATTTGATAGTACCCTGGTAGACTTGCAAAAGGAGTGGGGTGATGACTATACACAATGGCGATGGGGCGATGCCCACCAGCTTACTCATAACCATACCATGGGTACTGCCCTGAGTTGGCTAAATGTGGGCCCCTTGGAGGCTCCGGCTGGCAACGAGGTGTTGAATAACATCGGGTATCGCTACAGTGACAATAAGCTTGCCGCGCCCTCTTTTGGTCCTTCTGCCCGTCGCGTGGTAGACTTTGCTGATGTACGAAACAATAGCTGGAGTATTCTACCCACCGGGCAGTCGGGGGTAATATTCAGCCCGCACTACGCAGACCAAGCTGAAATGTACGTGCGCGGAGAATATAGAAAGATGATGATGAATCATGAAGAGATTGAGGCCACGAAAAACAAGTTGGTGCTGAGCCCTGATGAATAGAGGTCTTGGTTACAGAGATTGGCCTAGAAGGTAAATCGGGATATTGAAGGCCCATCAAGGCCTATTAAGTACTCAGAGAGGACAACATTCAGGCCACTTGCTAGCCTTGACGGGGGCTTCACCGAACCACTATTGAAACGTGACTAAACCCAAAAGAAAGGGGCTTGCCAGATCTGTCGTAACCGTATTTGGCATGCCCCTGCAGGGGGTTACTGATCGTCACGCAAGGTATGCGCGGGATTCACGGTGGCAGACCTGTAAGCGGCTAGACTCACGGAGGCTACCACTACCAGCCCAGTTAGTATAGCGACCACCAACACCGTCCACCAAGGTACGGCAATGCGGTAGGCAAAATTTTGAAGCCATTGGTGAGTACTCCAGTAGGCCAGCGGAACCCCCACCAGCATGCCCACCAGCAAAAGCGAGAAATACCCTCGGTTGAAACTGCGGAGCAGGGTGGCCACTGTGGCACCAAGCACCTTCCTAATCCCAATTTCCTTGCGCCTGAGGGTAGTCATATAGGTGGTGAGCGCCAGTAAGCCTAATATGGCCAACCCAAATGCTACCTCGCTGAGGTAGGTAATGAGGGTAGTAATCCGGTTCTCTCGCTCGTACAAGGCCACCAAATTGTCTTCCTGAAAATCATAGCTGAAGGGTACTACATTGCCTACTTCGTGGTACACCCGCTCTATATCCTGAAGCAAAGTGCTGGCCTGTTTAGGATCATACTGGATAATGGCCATGGGCGTAAAGGGCATATCCTGATATATATGCAAGAAATAGGGCTCCAGGCCTTGCCGTAGCGAAAACAGATGGATATCCTCAAATACCCCCGAGATGGTGACCGGAAAACCCACGGTACCGTCCTCTTGGGTATATTTTGGTTCGGTTACCAGTACGGAGCCGGTCACTTCGGTGGCCGGAACCTGATAGGCCTGCTGGAAACGTTGTGCGGCGGTTTGGTTCACCATCACTAGCTGACTGGGTTGGTTAGCCGGGTCATCCAGCACGGAACTGGGGGTAAACTGCAGCCCGAAGGCCAGAGCCGCTTCCCGGTCCATATACAACTCGGTGGCATCATCAAACACCTGATCCGTACCCTGGAGCCGATAGGTTACCTGGTTGTAGGGGTTGATGCCCAGCTCGGTACCCGCACCTACCCGCAATACGGCGGGTAGCTTCAGCAGCTCTTCGGCCATAGCATGGCGGGTAGAAGGATCTCGCATGACGTATAAGATGCCCGTTTTGGCATAGCCCAAGTCCTTTGCGGCCACATATTGCATCTGCAAGTGCACCCACAATGTCATGCAGCCCAAGCCCATCAGCAGGGCAAACTGGAAAGTTACCAAGCCCTTCCGTAAGGAAAGCCGGGAGTCCGACTGGCCCGTGGCGGCCTTGGGAGCAAACAATCCCAGGATATTTCGGCGAGCAAAGAGCACGGATGGCAACAAACCCGCTAATAAACCCACCCCAACGGTAACACCGGCCAAGGCAAGCCCAATCGAAATCTGATTGAAGGCTTGCCACTCAAGCCGGATGTCCATGAGCGCATTGAAATGAGGCAGGGCCCACCACAGGAGCAGTAGGGTAAATGGGAGGGTGAGCAAGGCTAGCAGCACTGCCTCCCAAAGCAATTGTGCCGCTACCTTCAGGGAGCCTGCACCCATGACCTTGCGCATACCCAGCTCACGCTACCTACCCAGATTCATAGCCAAGGCAAGGTTGGTGTAGTTGGTCAAAGTGATCAGCAAAATAAGAACAGCAATGATCCCAAATAGATAGAGGTACCGGGGCTCACCAGGGGTAGTGGTTTCGTATAGCAGGTTACTGTAAAGGTGAATATCCTGAATGGGCTGTAAGAAATCGCCACCCCACAGCTCATTCTCTGCCATGTGAGGGGATATTTGGCTCATCCGGTCATTGATTCTCTCCTGTACCTCAGCAGGGTTGGCCTCGGGCTCA
>JBCBHI010000120.1:0-9449 GCA_038525885.1 Bacteroidota bacterium | reverse complement strand
AAATGAAAGTGGGAAGAAGGAGGAAGTTTTTAACCTGATCGAGAACCCAAGGGAAAGAGACTCAGCTGTCATTCAGTCTGATTCCTTGGTTGAGGTGATGAGTAAACGGCTCCACCGTTGGTATGGAGATATCTTACAAAGCAACTCGTTTACCATGCCAGTGTTCCAGATTGGATATGAGGACAGAAAGTTCAATCAGGTTTTTGCATACGCTCCTATAGAAACAGGTCCCAACATTATGAATGGTAACTTATTCTCAGCCAACTGGCAGAAGGTGGGGGATTTTGCTCGATACCAAATCAATGTAGAGACACCTGGTAGCTATGAAGTGTTCTTAATTCATCAAATAGTAGACTTTGAAGATTTGACCTTTAAAGCCAGTACAGGCCGTTTACAAACTGAGGCTTCTTTGACGGATTCTGGAAATCGTGAGTTTGGGACCATCCTAGAAGGAGAGAGTGCTTATTGGGACCAAGTTGATGACATCACCTCTTTCAGGAAAGAAATTATTAAATCAAGCCTTGGCACTTTGCCTCTTAATTCGGAAGATCACCTTTTAACCATCGAATTATCTGCCTTGGCAGATAGACATCAGGGACATATAATGGATCAGTTGATTTCCGTTCAGTTAATCAAGGTAGACTAGCTGGTCAACATCTTGACCCCTCCTCCGGAATGGCCCTATTGTAGGACCTTGAGTAGGTTGTTTAATTCAATGGGATTAATTGAGCGTGTGTGAAATTAACTTTACTTCCCAATACAAAACTTGCTGAAGATATTGGCCAGCAAGTCGTCCGTGGTGATTTCTCCGGTTATCTCGCCTAGGTAATGCAAAGCCTGGCGGATGTCCATGGCCAAAAAGTCGCCCGTTACGCTTAAAGCCAGCCCCTCTAGCACCTTACTGAGGCTATCGCGGGTACGCAATAGGCTGTCGTAGTGGCGCACGTTAGTCACCAGGGTATCGCCCGTTTTGAAGGAATCCAGCTGAGTCTTTGCCAGTACCAGTTCCTTTAGCACCTCCAGGTGCTCCCCGGCCTTGGCGGAGATGAGCGCAAAGTCCCCGCGCTTCTCTAGCGTTTCGCGTACCTCATCCGAGGCCTGATCAATTTTATTACCAATAGGAATAAAAGGGATGCCTTGGTTTTCCAGCCGATTGACCTCCTTTAGAATCTCCGTGAGGGGTTCGGTACTCAAGTCAAACAAGTAGAGGATCAAACTGGCCTCTTTCATTTTGGCCTGGGTGCGCTCCACCCCTATGGCCTCCACGGTGTCGGTGGTCTCCCGTAGCCCTGCCGTATCAATAAACCGAAAGCTCACCCCGCCCAGCACCAATTCATCCTCTATGAAATCGCGAGTGGTACCCGCAATGTCACTCACAATGGCCTTCTCCTCTTGTAGTAGTGCGTTGAGCAGGGTACTTTTCCCCGCATTGGGTTTACCCGCAATCACGGTGGGCACTCCGTTTTTGATCACGTTGCCCACGTCGAAGCTATCGATCAAGGCCTGGATCACGGATTGCAGCTCCTCTACCAGCTGCCGCAGATCATCGCGGTCAGCAAACTCCACATCCTCCTCGCCAAAGTCCAGTTCCAGCTCCACCATACTAGCAAAGTGGACCAGTTTCTCACGCAAGCGCTTGATTTCGGCAGAAAAGCCCCCCCTCATCTGCTGCATGGCGGCCCGGTGAGCGGCCTCAGAATCTGCAGAAATGATGTCAGCAATCGCTTCGGCCTGGGCCAAGTCAAATTGCCCGTGCAAGAAAGCCCGCTGGGTAAACTCCCCTGCCCTGGCCGGTCGCGCGCCCTGCCGTATCAGTAGTTGGATGATCTGCTGGGCCAAGTATGGCGAGCCGTGGCAGCTTATTTCGGTGATGTTTTCCTTAGTGAAACTGCGGGGCTCCCGAAACACCGACACGAGTACTTCGTCCAGAATCCGGTCTTCCTCCCGGATGGTCCCAAAGTGCACCGTGTGGCTCTTCACCTGGCTTAGGTCTTTCCCATGAAACACCTGATTGGTGAGGTCGATAGCTCCGGGTCCTGAAAGCCGAATGAGTGCGATGGCTCCTACTCCCTGGGGCGTAGCCAGCGCCACGATAGTATCCTCTAAGTCCGTCCGAAATACCATGGATCGTCAACGTAGTTTCTGCCTGCAAAATTCACATATTTCTCCATATCTATCAGGGAATTCTCAGTGGGAAGTTGGAGGTTCGAAGATCGATGCGGGATTCATTCAAAATTCAACACGCAACATTTATAATTGCAGAATGCAGGCAGACGAGCAAAATCCTTGGAAAAAGGTAAGTGAGCGGGAGGTATACACCAACCCCTGGATCAGTGTTCATCACCATGACGTGATCACCCCCAGCGGTACGGACGGTATCTACGGGCTGGTACATTTCAAAAACAAAGCCATTGGCATCATCCCCATCGATGAGAACGGCTACACCTGGCTGATTGGGCAATACCGCTATACGCTCGATGAATACTCCTGGGAGATCCCCATGGGGGGTAGTCCCTTGGATCAAACGCCGCTAGAAGGGGCCAAGCGTGAACTGAAAGAAGAAACGGGCATGACCGCCGCCAAGTGGACGAAGGTGATGCGCATCCACACTTCCAACTCAGTTACAGATGAAGAGGGTTTTGTATACCTGGCGGAAGAACTTACTGCTGGCGAAACTGAGTGGGATGACACCGAACAACTCAAGGTTTGGCATTTGCCACTCTCGGAGGCCTTGCAGCTTTGTGATGATGGCCAAATCACAGACTCCATTTCAGTAGCCGGCCTGTACCGGGTAGCCCGGCTGAAAAACCAATAGCTTTATTCCTCCTTTTTCATGCCTCTCATAGTCAGCGAGTTACTCATCCTGACCAAGGATTGGGGAGGTGTGCATTTTTTTTGAATTTTTTTTCGGGGTGAATTTGTCTTTTTCTTAAGGGACTCTAGTCAATTTTCAAAATCGTCACTTTTCGATTATTCCTTTCCTAAGAAAGATGAGTTTAGTACCAAGCACGACAAATTGACTTCTCGGCACAAATAATAGTATTTAAGCAGCATTCCAATCCATCATTTTCCTTGTCTGTTGAATTGTGATCCGTGGTTTTTGGAGCTTGCACCAAAGGACGAAAATGTTCTTATTCGTGGTATAAGTTGTATTTATAACCACGTTAGTATGATTTTAATTGCTGAGAACAGGTTCGGTAAAGCAGAGTATGAGCCCAACCTAAAACATGTTTATTATACCTTCCATGGTCGGATTAATGTAGACCTGGCCAAAGAGGTGTGCAAGGAAGTAATTGCATTTTCCGAAGACCATGAGATTAGCGTCTCCATGGCGGACTTGTCAGAGACATCGGGCACCTTCACAGGCTTACAAGGGTGGCTGGTGCAGAACTATTTCCCCGTTATGATTGGTAAAGGACTACTAGGGCATGGCATTGTAGTGCCAGATGATGTTTTCACCAAGTTTGCCGCGGGGTCTCTCATCCAAAAGATGGGCAATTTTATGATCCGGACATTTAATAATGCCTCAGAAAGCAAAGAATGGATGAAAGAGGTTGGCGGATTACGGCAGACCGGTTAATTCAGCCTGCTGAGTACGAACTTTTTTCGAATAGCAAGTTTCATAAGCGCTAAATATAGAGAAGCACTATTTTGAAATCAGCTAATGCCATTTAATTGGGGTGGAAAGGAGGGGGAGAATTAGCTTCCACCTCCTTTTGTTTTTGCTGCCTATTCCATGGGATTACCAATGAACCCAAATTGGTGCCTGTCGAACCTCCTTTTTTCTACCTTTGCCGGGCTATGCCCGAGACCCCCAATACCCTCCGCGAACACCGCATCAAGCACCTGACCCTGGCCGCGCCTGTGATGGCGAGTCAGCTGGGGCAGATCAGTGTAGGGGTGGCCGATACCATTATGGTGGGGCAGCTGGGCACTACCGAGCTGGCTGCGGTGGGGCTGTGTGTGAGCTTGCAAAGTCTGTTTTTGCTTTTTGGCATTGGGATGAGCTACGGCATCACGCCACTGGTAGCTTCCGCGGATGGAGAAGGGGCTGCTGGCAAGGCTTGGTTCACCCTACGCCACGGGCTGTTGGTATGTATTGCCACCGGTATTTTCTTGGCCGTAAGCGGGCTGGCGATGGTGCCTCTGATGCCCCACATGGACCAACCGCTGGATGTAGTGATCCTGGCCCAACCCTACTATCAGGTGCTGGCCATTTCTTGGATACCCATGATGATCTTCCAGGCCTACCGCCAGTTTACCGAAGGGCTCAGCTTCACCCGTCAGGCCATGAACATCGCCCTGGTCGGCAACCTGCTCAACATCGGGCTGAACTACGTGCTCATCTTTGGCAAGCTAGGCTTCCCCGAATACGGCATTATGGGAGCCGGGTACGCCACCCTCATCAGCCGGATATTTATGGCGATAGCCATGGGTGCCTACGCCCATTTCCATTCACGTTTCGCCCCACACCGTTCGGGTGAAGGCAGTAGCGGCTGGGCGCGTGAAGGATTCCGGTCTATGTTCAAGATTGGCCTGCCGGCGGGCATCCAGTATACCTTTGAGGTGAGTGCCTTCACCGCCACCGCCATCATGATGGGCTGGTTGGGTGCCAACGCCCTGGCTGCGCACCAGATTGTGATCAACTTAAGCGCCATCACCTACCTAATGGCGACCGGCCTTGCTTCCGCCACGGCTATCCGGGTAGGGAACCAGCTAGGACGAAAGGATTACGCTACCCTGCGGCTAGTAGGCTGGGTGGGCAATCGGATGGTGGTCTTCTTTATGGCCATTTGGGCCGTGGTGTTTATCCTCTTTCGAGAATGGCTACCCTCCCTGTATAGTGACGATGCTGCCGTGCTCGCCATTGGCGCCCAACTCATGATTTTTGCGGCCATCTTCCAGCTACCCGACGGAGTGCAGGTAGTGAGCCTGGGGGCTTTGCGGGGTATGCGCGATGTCAAAATCCCTACCTACATTACCCTCACCGCCTACTGGCTACTGGCCATCCCTTCCGGATACGTCTTCGGGTTTGTGTTAGACCTGGGCCCTTCGGGCGTCTGGACGGGCTTGGTAGTAGGCCTTACCGTGGCCGCAGGCCTGCTCACTTGGCGTTTCCATCTGCTTACCCGCCGCCTGGCTACCTAGTAGGCTATAAGCACCCATCCACCCAAGCCCAGCTAGTGTGAGTTGGTCTCTAGCCGAACGCAGCCTACCTTTGAAAGCGTAGCGGATAGCCCATGCATGCACCACCAGACTTTATTGGTATTGGCGCCCCAAAGGCTGGTACTACCTGGCTGTATTACCAGCTAAAGGACCACCCTGACCTCTGGCTTCCTCCGGTCAAAGAGCTGCACTATTTCAACTGGCCGCGCTTTCCCCGGTTGGGGAAGGCACTAGTGAAGAAGACTTTGCATGGCCGACATGTGCGTACCGCACTAGCTCGGGGATTGCAGAAGGGGCAGCTCACTTGGACCTACCGGTATCTCTTGCAAAACCGAACTACCGAGAATTACCAGCGGCTTTTCCCGGCCAAATCTTCAAAGCTGGTAGGAGAAATCACCCCTTCGTATGCCCAAATGGAGGAGGAACAAATCCAGGCACTGGCTAAGTACTCTCCAGACTGCAAGCTCATCTATATACTGCGCAATCCCGTAGACCGGGTATGGTCACACCTCAACATGGTAAACCTGGTGGGTTCGCAGTCCACACCTTTGGCTGCGGAGCAGGTTTTTCAACGCCTTAATACGCGAACCTTGGAGGCCTCCCATTATTTACAAAACCTGACACATTGGGAGAGGTATTTTGGGAATGAGCAAATCTTCATCGGATTCTATGAAGACCTGAAACAGCGAGAAGAGTGGTTTCTGGCAGAGATCTGCTCCTTTTTGGGGGTAAGCAAACAACTGCCGCTCACCTTTGGTGCAGCCACCTCACGGAGGGCCCAAAACCAAGGCACCTATCAGGACTTCCCTCTGGATTACCAAAGAGAAATTACCCAACGCTTGTTGCCCGAAATACAGGCCCTGCATACCCGCTTGCAGCATCCACACACCGGGGAATGGTTGGCACAGGCTGAGGAGATTCTGAAAGTAGGGAAACAGCCCTAAGGCTGCTCCCTTTTCATGAGGGTACCCACATTATTGTTTAGCTAAGCCACTGGTTAAGGCCCCCCACATAATTCTGATGTCGAGAAAAAAGGCAGCCACTTAAAGTGGAAGCTCACTACCAGACTTGGTTTGATATACCGAAGAGGCACTAGTAGGCTGATGTAGCTTCCCGATGCTTTGCAGGGTAAAACCCTCGCTACAGCTCTTAGAAGTAGCACGGGGCATAGTTTCCAGGGTGTAGGAAGTCCCCGTCTTTTCCTGAATAGAGGTCATAGTTTTTGCATTGTGTGTACCCTGCTAAAAGTATGCTGCGCGGGCATGGCAGGCAAAATGCAGCACTCTACAATCACTCTACGGCAGCATTCCCGGCATCCGTCTGGGCTTGGTCTTGCTTCACCAACTCCTGATGGTAAGCATACAACCGCCTGCCAACCCGCTGATAATCAGGATTGAAATGCTCCAAACCCGGAACCACCATCTTAACCACCTGTAAAGGCTCTTCGGGTTGGGTGAAAACCACCCGCAGCAGTCTATCAAAGCCATGGTCACACAGCAATTCCTTTAGCCTATCCAGATACTCTGCCGAGGAACCCGCTTGCCATGCATACTCATGAATGTCGGATATGGAAGTAACCGGGCCACCGTGCAAAGCCTCCTGCTCCAGCTCCTGAAACTGCGCCTTTTTCTCCTCTGGCGTTAGCGTATCATTCACCGCATGGGTATCTGCCAGGTCATCGCGCCCACCATGGATGTAAACTAGGCGGCTTTGAAAGGCCTCCGACACGGCCCGCGAAAGCGCCACCTCGCGCCGAAAATGGCAGCCGTAGCCTCCGTTGATAAAGAGCGGATCCTGATGGTGGTAGTCTAACAGCACCGCCCGGAAAACGGGCAGGCCAAACTCATTATCTATGGCCTGAACGGCCAGCTTAACCCCATGGCGGTCAGCCTGTCCGGCCACCTTCGTGACAGTTTCGGGCCAGCTTTCTGGCGGAATCTGCCGCACACCTCGGGGGCGTAGGTGGTAAAAGCTCAGCACATCCCGCTCCAGCACTTCCAGTAGCGCGTGCAGCGTAGCCTCGTCCTGTGAGTTACCCGAAGCCAGTCCGTTGGTATTGGAGCCATACTGTACCCGGTCATCAGGATGGAAATAGGGCATAAACACCAGCTCTGCTGGCACCGGAAGGTACTGGCCGGTATTGAGGTCCATCATGAGCACCTGCTCTATGGGCTTCTCTGGGTCCAATTGCTTACCGTTCAGCGGAGCCAGGTCCAAAAAGGCATTGGGCCGGCTGGCTCCATCCAGCACTTGGGTAAGCGGGGCGTGAAAGGTAGGCAGCCCTGCCCGGTTGTATTCGGCCATCGCAAACTCAATGGCCTCCATATAGGCTCCTATTCTGGCCTCTTCCTTGCGCAATCCTTTACCGGAGTTTACACAAAGCGTGCCCGCCACCGCGCCCGGTCGTATGCTGGAAAAAACATGAATCCCCAAAGAATCCAGCCGGGTGATATCCGTCACGCGGGTAACCCCCAACTTGCGGGCATACTCCTGGGCGTAGGCCAGGGTTTCCTCAATCGATCGTTCGCGAAGACTTGTATGGAAGGAATGCATAGGGGAATCAGGCACTAAAATGAGGAGATGGACTCTATCAGGAAGTGAGTCAAACATCTAAAATTATTATATAAAGCCTAATGTATACAAGGCCTCGAAAGCTGCATTTCTGAAGCTAGAAGCAGTGAATTAGTGATATTGTCCCATAGGCTCCATGTAAAACAGTCCTTTAGGTCTAAATCCAAAATAGTATTCTTGTAGAAACACAATGAACCGGAAAGGACACCCCTTTCTCTACAAGCTTACCCTTGTGACTATGGCCATAACCAGCCCCCGATTGCTTTTGCAAAGTCCCTCCGAGGTCTCCCCCTCCTCTATGCTGGCCTACGCCACCCGCAATGAGGTCTTTTTCGCCCCTTGGCTACCAAAACGTCATCCTGATTTCCTCACTCTCCCCTTTCAAGAAAAACTACTGGCAGCGAGGGCTCAGGAGATGGAAGCAGGTCGGGAGGTCACCTTTTACTTTAGCGAGCAGGACACACCCCATCAGATTATCGGGGATTTGTCCTTCTTCGGAATCATCCGGGGTGCCATGCTCTCCTGCCTGGTAGGGTACAAAACCGACGGCAATCATCTGCGCCAAGGATATATGCGGGAAGCCCTACAGCGGGGAATTGATCTGGTATTTGATGAAATGGGGCTACATAGGGTAGAAGCCAACATTATGCCCCGTAATGAACCTTCCGTTGGACTGATCAAAAAGCTAGGTTTTGAGTATCAGGGAGTGGCTAAGCGGATCATTAAAATCAACGGAGTGTGGGAAGACCATGCCCAATATGTATTACTCAATCAGGAAATCGACTAAGTAAACGAAACCATTACGGCTATGGGTTGAGCATAAACTCGCGAACCCTTCAATACATTACCCGCTTTGGCTCCTGCCAACCGTTTTTATGAGTCACCACCAACTCGGGGACTATCTGCTGTTTAGCTTCAGATGTACGTGGATACCTACATCGGCTTTTCCTGCAAGAACGGCCCAAGTCTGCGGATTCAGATGGAATACCGCTAGAAATTGATGTTCCCCATTGGCACTGCTTGGGGTTTAAAGGAGGGTAAATTCCATCAAAATAATACCCTTGAAAGAGGTAACTCACGGACCATTCCAAGGAACTCTGACTAAAGACAAGGAGTGAGAAACTCAAAGCAGACGCAGGCTCATTCCATCGTGACTTTTGCGCAATGAATTGAGCTATCATCATAGCTGAGAAAAGGAGTACTACGGCTAGATAATTTTTCATCGTCCTGAGGTTCTTATTTAACAGACAACCTCACCCAGCGTGGGTTGCATATAAGAGACGATTGAACAGCCTATAATTGGACAAGCGGAAGAAAAAATATGTGAATGCGTATTTCACCGCATATCCGTGAAAAATTCAGGAACACAATAGTCCGCAGAATCCTTTATAATGAGGTTTTACCCTACCGGCTTGACCGAAAGGTTGATTACTATCATTAGGGGATCTCAAGGTCCAGATTTTCGGATCGGCAATAGAACCTACCCAAAGGGATCCACTTTGTTACTTCACTACCCAAGAAACCCTACGATACAGTTCTGCCAAAGGAAGTTCTATCCCGAGAGAAGGGAGTGGAATGAGTTGAGACGGATCCTTATATATTTCCTGATGCCCCCATGCCTGCTCACGAATCCTAACTTCTACTCTATATTGATCCTGAAAAATTGATGAAAGGCCGAAATGACGTGTTGCTAAATCCTTCTTTGATTGTGG
>JBCBHI010000119.1:0-9458 GCA_038525885.1 Bacteroidota bacterium | reverse complement strand
GCTGATCGCAAGGTCGCGTTCTGGAAAATGTTCTCCCATTTCCAGAAACCAAATCAAGAATTAATTAATTTATGTGAAATTAAATTTTAGACTTTATATAAAAGCTAAGCAGCATCCATTTGAACATTGCAGGTGGAAGTTTTTCAAAGTCCCCTTCAGTTAAATAGCAGGGGCATCCTAGCCCCGACTTCTCACCTTGTGCTTTTGCCAGCTCCTAGATCAAAGTAAGCGCTTGACAGATTATTGCAATCAGAGGGTCACACAGCCAACCTTGTTCTAATTGAAAGCCTGCCTAACAAGACACATCATAATAGCATATGTAGAAACCCTGATCCCCTTTATCAAACACTTCAACTGATCCTGCGGTACATTGGTTAGCCGCAGCAAACTGCAATACCAGGGAGAGGCAAGCTATATCAGGACAATTTTCGGTGCCAACTACGTCCAACCCACACACGAAATAAGAAAAGTCCTCTTCGGCTTTCCCTTGCGTGGTACTCCGGGTAGAACTGGGAAGTGCTACATAGTTTGCGTTTTCCAAGATGATCTGATCTTGATGGATGCTTAAGGTATATGATATAGAATACCCTTTGGGCACATATCCAGACTCTTTTAGAAGCGCAATATCTCGGTGGAGGGTCTCGAGTACAGCTTCTATAATAACGGTGCTCAGCTGGGAGCTTTCGTCCACCCCAGAAAAAAGCACTTTACCCTGCCAGGTGCCTTCATTTAGCCTGTCGAAAAGGTTTGAAGAGCTAACAGGGACTTCTTCAGGTTGGCAAGATGAAAAGGCGAGAGAGGCAGCTATCATGCCGATGGCGATACTACGTAGTTTCATGGTGTTTAACCTTGTTGGTTTCAGTTACAGGAATAATAGCAGATCTGCCAGTCACCGCCCTCCGTCAAAAAGTAGTCAGCCGAGATGCATCCCGAGTCTTTCGAGGCAAAGGCCAATTGTTTGGCCACGCACAGAATGGTAGGGCACATTTCAGTTCCTAAATACTCCACATCAGAGTATTGCTGGCAATCAGACTGGATTGCTCTACCACTAACCTGGTTAGCTTTGACTGCGGTATATTTTATATGAGCATCCATAAGGAAGAGAGTACCATCGGATACTTTGAGCGAGAAAACAGGTACCGCATCCGCCAAGGACTGATCCACTTCCTGCAGTGCCTCAAATTCCTCTTGAAGCTGTTGTAAAAAGTCTGAAATTCTTCGGGATTGCTCGTCTAGCTCAAGGTTGTCGAATGACATAACCAATGAGGGTTCTATCCTGTCTTCTGCAAAACCATCTAAATAAAGTAAATCTACTTTAGGCGATATAGAGTTGCTTGCACAATTAGAAAGCAATAGGAGACCAAGCAGCATGGCTCCACGCTTAAATAAGGCAGTCATATTGTTGGGGTGCTTTACCGCAGAAAACGGTAGTTTGAATTATAGTCGAATTCCTTTGGGGTGGCGTTGTCCGGTCTTTTCCCTGCTGAGTGACTCTTCCAGATAAATACCTGCATTTACCATGTATAAATTTTGACCTCGAACATCTATGGCGTACGCCACTTTATACCCTTCTGGCACAAAACCACCCTCTTGCAATCGTTCTTTCTCCTGCTCTACCAGTCGGAGAACAGCTTGTAGATCATCATTAGTGCCGGTAGAGTCATGCAACAATTTTTCCTCGAAGGAATCATCCAGAATACCCTTGAGGTAGGTCAGCTCAAGGTGATCAACAGAACTATTTGTTTGGCAGGAAAGCAACAAAAAAGCCAATGAGAAGAATACAATCAGTCTCATTTAAGTTTTAGTGAGTTTGTCTGTAAATAAAATTCTTTTCTAAAAGTAGTAGAATATGTAAACCACCAAAAGAAATTATAATGAAATTCACTCAATTTCAAATTCGGAGGTGGGTATGATATTATGCCTACCAGTACTTCATTCGTGAGTCAGACTTAAAGCAGGCTGGCTGCTAGGAACATTGTGTTATTTTCGCAAAAGGATTGTCCTTTCTTTAGAGCTTACAGTTTCTAATTGAGATCAGATTTCAGAGAATTTATAAGAAAGGTAAGTTAGGTTTTTTCACGCTAGAGTGTAATTGCCTGATATTCAGCAGTAAAAATAGCCTTGCTTGACCCCATCTACAATCTGTTGCTAATTGCCCATAGTTGAATTCAGGAACTCGCCATTAAAGAGCGCAAGGTGTCTTCAGGAAATTTCACACTGTGATGCGCTGGTGCATCTTTTGGAAAATGAAAAGAGAAAGACGCCCCCTGCCCTACATCACTTTGTAGACTGCTTTTGCCCTCAAGCATTTCCACAATGCGAGAGACAATGAAAAGGCCCAAGCCATTGCCACGGCTAAGCGGAGAGCCTCGGTAAAACATGGTGAAGACTTTCTCTTGAATCTCCTCCGGCATCCCGGTTCCGTCGTCATGATAGTGCAAACACCAGTGAGTAGCTGACTCCTGAAAACGTAAAACAATGCGAGGAGGAGCCGACAAGGATCGGTTTCTAAAGTCCCAACTATTTTCCAGCAAGCAAATCAACAGGGCCTTTAGTAAGGTGGGTGCCATCTGCCAGCTACCATCTTCCGGTAGGGGTTCTACCCATTTCCAGCGCGCTTGGGGTCTGTGAAGTAGTATTTCGTCTTTGGCTTCCGCTATGATCTCCTTTAGGTTGACCCGGGTGGGCTCTTCCTGATTCTTGCTTATCTGGTGTACCACCTGCAATTGTCTCACCAGTAGCTTCATACCTTTTGCCGTTTGGCTCACCTTTTCCCAAAGCAAGTCCTGCTCTCTTTGGTTTTTGACTCCACGAGCGAGCTCCACTAGACCTGCAAGGCTACTGATAGGGCGGGCAATATCATGGGATGATTTGTACAAAAAAGTATCTAGCTCCGAATTGCTTCGGGCCAACCGACGGTTGATGTCTACCAGCTTGGCGTTACTTTTCTCCAAAGCCAAGGTTCGTTCCTTCACCGCAGCTTCCAGCTCACTGTTGTGGTTTTTGAGCTGCTGGTTCACCTCACGCAAAGATTCGCTCAAGACAGACAGTTCTCCATTCTGGTGCTCGATGATCTGGTTTTTCTCGGCCAGTTCTACGTTGTTCTGGCTTAGCTCCTGTGCCTGGGCAGAAATCATCTCATTGGATGCCTTCAGTTCCTGCTCTTTCTTCTGCTTGATCCGGTACATGCGAATGAAGAGGATCAATAATACCACCAGCACCAGTAAGACGAAGATTAATATGAAAAGCCGGAATCTTTGCTGGGTGATTACTTGATAGGAGTCCTCCAGCTCGGCTTGTTGTTTTTGCACCCCATATTGTGTTTCCAGCTCCTGCATGGTTTCGTGCAAATCACCCGAATGCAGACTATCCTTGAGAGCCAGCAATTGGGTTTGGGTATCCAAGGCCTTCTGGTACTCAGCCATCCCTTTATAGGATAACACCATCAACCTAAGCCAATTGGTGTGCTGGTGTGCATTGCCTTTCCGATCCATGACTGGGGTATAAGCCATAAGGGTGTCCTTAGCCAACCTATAATTGCCCAAAGCCAGATGAGCATCGGCAATGTTGAGCACATTATTGATCATTTCCAGGGAATCGGAAAGCATCATGTTGAGAGCCAGAGCCCGGCGGAAGAAGGTCAAGGAGGTATCCGGTCGGTCCAGGTACAGATAAATTACCCCGGTGTTGTTGAGGTTGAAACCTATCTTTTGATCCTGCCCCAGGGCTTCGTGCAAATCCAGGGAAGCGCCTAGAAAATACAAGGCCGAATCATATTGGCTTACGTCTTTGTAGTAAATCCCCAGATTATTGTAAGTCCAGGCCAACATGGCGGAATCACCGCTTTGTTTCAGCAGCCGCACACCGCGGCGGTAATGATACACGGCACGTTCGTAGTCGCGGGCTCGCTCATGGTTCCAGGCTATGTTATTGTGGATCCTCCCCACCAAACCTGGCAGATTCTGTCCCTGTACTACCTGGAGTGCCTGGTAATATAGAGAGTTGGAGGTGCCAAAATCATCCTGATAATAGGCCACAATCCCCATTTGAATCAACCCTTCAGCCACCCAAACGGAGTCCCCCTGTTCACGCGCTAGCGTGATTACTTTTTCAAATTCCTGAATGGCAGACTCTGGTTGATTACGAGTGTATTCCTTGCCTAACCTCAGCAGCTGCTCTGCAGTAAACTCCCAATCACCCGTGGACCCAGAGTCATTTTCTCTCATCCACGAAGCTCCCAACACGGCAAAGTGTTGAGCACCAAGTAGTAAAAGGATGAACAGCCGAAATAATAGGTACTGGTGCCTGAGAAATATTCTAGTCATAAACCACCAATTAAAATCCACCCAGGAAATGAATTTCCTTTCCCATAATTACATGTTTAAACAAGTTATTTAGTGTGGTGTGTCTTAGCAACGGATACAAACTGCACCCATCTTTCATAGCTGGCAATTCATCGAATAATTATAGCACTCTGACCGTGAAAATAGACTAAAAGCCCCATTAGGCGCACTAAAATCAACCTTACCAGGGTAGCATGAATGCTTAGCAGAAGCTGGACACGAAGTGGGCAACTGAAACGAACTTTGCAACATTTCAAGAATTCACTTGAATTGTTTTACTTATGTATATAAGCTAGTTTCAATGACTTAATGATCTATTGCCAAGAGGTTAGTCGCAGTAAGGCCGATTTCAACCATTCTCTTTAACTAATGAGAGCGAAAGACATCGATCTCAGAGTAATACTGGCTTGGGCTATTTGGTAAATGAAATGGCTGGTCAAAATTGAATTTTTCTCTTAAAGCTGTTCCTCATGCTTCCTAATCAAAGACCGGAGGTCAAAAAAGGAGTGAAGCCTAAAATTCCTACCTGTCCTAATGGCTCTCAGAGTATCCCCTCTGCTTTTTGTACAATTGATTTTATTCGTACTTCTACTAGAATCTACGTATTAAAAAACTCAACTATTTAGTAAAATCTCACATACCAAGTAGTGTGATTTCCAAACGGCCAGAGATACCAAAGATTTGGGGGAATGTGGCAAGGCCCCACGGGAATCCCATGAATCACGGATTGGGCCACCACTAAATAAGCACAATAGCTAAGAGCCCTCCATCACATTTTTGAAAGTAGGCTTCGGACCTCTATCCCAGTAGGGTTACTTTTACCATACCAAGTTTTGATACCCACATGAAAAAATTCTCTACCATAGCCCGCCTGGTTTGTATGGCCACCGTGCTGATATGTTTTACCTCTCCCCTTTGGGCTCAGACACCAGATCCTTTCACTCCACCCCCCGGTCTTACCCAAGCTCAGTGGCGCGTAGTTCGCCCGTATTGGACCTGGCGAACCCGCACAGTTCAGGTGTTTCATCAGGACGGTACCCTGAGTACAGGTTTGTTTCTTGGGCTCTATGATAACTCTATTGCGATACTAAAAGATGCTAACCACCCCATTCGAAGGGCCGACCAAACGGTGGTTTTAGAAATACCCCAAAGTGAGGTGGCAAGCATTACCATTGATCAGGCCTGGAAACCCCTCTATTTCACCCTAGCCTTGTACGGAGCCTCGCAGTTTATGTATGGCGCCATCACCAATTCTTCCATGGACATTGGTGGAGTGCTGTTTCTTTTCCCGTTTGCCCAATTGAGCATGGGAGCCATTGCCGCAGGGTCATGGGGGTTGTATTCCTTGGCCCCCCCTTTTCGGTATATCAGCATCGGCCTTACGCAGACTGAAAACTGGGCAGAAGTACGTGCCCAACTGAGCCGGTATACCCTAGTCCAACATCCTGCAGATTTGTACCAAATTGCCGAAGCAGCGCCCTTGGTACCTGATGCTGTACAAGCTTGGGCCTCTCTGTATCCGGTATTTCCAACCTTGCAGAAAGCCATGCAGGTACAGCCCAAATGGAGCCTGGCATTTTCCACGGGTGGGGGTCTATTGTCGGTAGGATATCCTCAGGCATACACCAGCGTCTTCGACTCATTTGCCGGAGAAGATTATGATCCTTTCCGTTCCTTTTTGGCCCTGCAAGCCCACCTTCGGTATCAATTGAACCCCCGGTGGGCCATTGAAACCAACTTTCATAGTTGGGGATCCTATGATGTCTCCAAAAACCTTGCGGTGGATCAGGACATTCTCAATGAATATTTGGAGATCGACGAATTCTTCTACTACGGACTTCGCACCGAACGGTATAGCTTTTATGCTATGGCAGACCTGGGCCTTTTGACCTTTGATGAGCCAGATAAAAAGCCCTTTAATCTATCCGTAGGGGCAGGGCCGGGTGTGGAAGCACTTTCGGTTACCACTGTGGACTTCAGCGGAAATGACGGTATAGTCTACCGGAACCGAGGTAGATTCTCCGCTGGAGTGCGCGGCTATCTCAATGCTGAATGGGTAGTGACCAACCGGTTTCGACCTTTTGTCCGGGTGGTGGGCAACTGGGCGATGCCCGTTTTGGTACCCGGAACCCCACTGAACGAAAGCCCCGACGACGTCCTGGTATGGCCCGATGTCACCATCCCGCTTAGCAATGTGGGACTGTATTTCGGCATTCGTACCAGTCTGGACAACCTCAAACGATAATTCTTGCCCGGTAGGGGTAGGAAAAGGCTTTCCTACTCCCACTAAAAACCCCAACTTTAGGCCATGGCGAACATACCCTCCATGGACTGGGAGCAGCTCTTGTCTGCTCAGCGACTAGGTAAGGCGAAAGCCCCAGCAGGCGAACAAGCGCGTAGTGAGTTTGAGCGGGACTACGACCGGATTATTTTCTCTTATCCATTCCGCCGGTTGCAGGACAAAACCCAGGTGATACCGCTGCCGGAGCACGATTTTGTGCATACCCGGCTTACACATAGTCTGGAGGTATCCAGTGTGGGGCGCAGCCTGGGCAAGCACGTAGGCGAACGTGTGTTGGCCAAGAACCCCAAGCTGGCCAAGGCGGGATACAGCGCCTTTGACATGGGAGCCATTGTATCTGCCGCCGCCCTTTGCCATGACATTGGCAATCCCCCATTCGGCCACAGTGGCGAGAAGGCGATTAGTGATTTCTTCCGAGAGCACCCGCAAGCACAAAACTACCAGAAACTGGTCACGGAAAAGGAATGGGCCGATCTCACTCACTTTGAGGGCAACGCCCAAGGCTTCCGGTTGCTAAACCGACGGCATTATCAAGGTCTGCAGCTGACCGCTGCTACCTTGGCGGCGTTCACCAAGTACCCTCGCGAAAGCAAGATTGAGGAGAAGGATCCTAAACGGCGGAGTCAGAAAAAATTTGGCTTTTTCCAAAGCGAGCGGGAAGCCTTTGGGCACCTCGCCCAGCAAGTAGGCTTGCTGAGAATCGCTCAGGGCAGGCATGACTATGTGTGGGTGCGCCATCCGTTGGCCTTTCTGGTAGAAGCAGCGGACGATATCTGCTATCACTTGATAGACCTGGAGGACGGTACGCGGCTGGGCTTGGTATCCTATGAGGAAACCGAAAGCCTACTGGCAGCCATTATTGGTTCGCGATACAACCGCGAGAAACTACACCAGATCCCCTACCCTGACGAGCAAATTGGGGTATTGCGTGCCCTGGCCATTGGTGAGCTGATCCAGCAGTGCAGCGACCTGTTTATGGAAAAAGAAGAGGCCATCCTGTCCGGGCAATGGGATGCTTCTCTTATAGATGAAATCCCTGCCAAACCCTATCTGGACCAAATCATCCGGGTGTCCATAGAGCGGGTATACCGCTCCCAAACCGTACTGGAGACCGAAGCGGCAGGTTTCGAAATCATAGGCGGACTGCTGGAAACCTTCACGGAGGCCGTGCATGCCGCCTCTGAGGATCAGGTTACGGCTCGTCACCAAAGTGTGCTCCGGTTGTTACCCACGGAAATCCACCAAGAGGTGGGCCGGCTGGAATCTCAAGCGTATGATTGGATAATGGCCGTAGTGGATTACATAGCGGGCATGACGGACCGCTACGCTATGGCTACCTATCGCAAGATGAAAGGGATTGCCTTACCAGGCAGGTAACGGCCTCCTGATAGAATGTAACCAAGATTTAACAGCAAGCTAGCTCGTTCCTTATTAGCTTTCCGTCAAATCTTAGGGTTATGCATCGCTGGTTTCTATTGTCCTTTCTTCTGTTTTCTGGTTTTGCCCAAGGCCAAAACCTTGACATTCAAGGCCACCGCGGCTGCCGGGGTTTGTACCCCGAAAATACCCTGGCGGCTTTTCGGCACGCCATGCAGCTAGGCGTTACTACCCTGGAGCTAGACGTGGTCATCAGCGGAGACGGCCAGGTGGTGGTGTCTCATGAGCCCTGGATCAGCGGTACTTTCTGTACCAGCCCGCAGGGTGGGGCTCTTTCTGAGGACAAAAGCCTGAATATGTATCACATGAGCTACGCTGAGATACAAGCGTACGACTGCGGTACCGTGCAGCACCCAAATTTTCCCGAGCAGAAGAAGCTGATGGCTACCAAGCCCCTGCTAAGCGAGGTACTGGATACCATAGAACGGGAAGCCCTCGCCCTGGGAAGGACGCCGTTGCGCTACAACATCGAAATCAAAAGCAAGCCCAGCACGGATGGGAAGTTTCACCCCGCACCCCCGGAGTTTTCTAAGCGGGTGTACGAGGTCATTGAGACCTATGTGCCTTGGGAGCGGGTTACCATCCAAAGCTTTGATTTCCGGGTGCTGAAGTACTGGAACCGGAACTTCCCGGAGATTACCCTGGCCGCCTTGGTTTCTCAACCCTATTCGGTAAGGAAACTACAGCGCAAGCTGGGGTTCAGCCCAGCTATTCTTTCCCCCTATTTTAGGCTAATCAATAGCCGAACGGTAAAGGACTTTCAGAATGCTGGAATCCAGGTAATACCCTGGACGGTAAACAGTGAGGAGGATTTGGTGAAAGTGATGGCTTTGGGGGTAGAGGGAATCATTACCGACTACCCCGACAGACTCATCAAGATTTTGAATCTGGATTAGGCTACTGCCAGTTCTTCAGAATCAAAGGCTTCGCCTGATGGTGACGGCTCTCCCAGACTAGCCGGAGGAGCAGGTAGGTACAGGAAGAACGTACTACCCTCTCCGGGAACACTTTCCACCCATATTTTGCCCTGGTTCAGGTCTACAAAATCCTTGCTTAGCGCCAGACCGATACCCGTGCCCTTTTCATTTTGAGTTCCCAGCTTGCTGGTTACATGATCCCCAAATAGCTTATCCAGGGTTTCAGTTTCCATTCCCATACCCGTATCGGATACGGCAATGGTCAGGCCTTCCACTCCTTCCTGAATATCCACGGAGACGGTACCCTGATTGGGTGTGTATTTGATCGCGTTGGAAACCAGGTTCCGCACTACCGTCTGCACCATGTCGGCATCAGCGTACACCTTATGCTCTCCCTTCAGGTTCATTTCCAGATTCACCCATTTGTTCTGGGCTATGGGTTGGTACACTCCAAATACC
>JBCBHI010000118.1:0-9480 GCA_038525885.1 Bacteroidota bacterium | reverse complement strand
CCCAGATGACGACGTACTGTTGCCTACGGCTTATTTAGTAAACAAGTATGTATTCCAGGAAGAGAATGGAAATTTGCAGGTAGATGCTGCGCCCGGAGAAGGAGTCTTTGTCATGTGCGATGACTACCCCAATAAAGCTTGCCGGTTGGTACTGCTGCCCAATCCTACGCGTATTGTGTTGAAGATTGGCTCCAAGGAGAAAGTAATTGCCTGGACGGCAGAATAAATAAGTCAGCCGCTAAGGCTATATAATAATAAGAAGGGCTACCCTGGATGCAGGGTAGCCCTTTTGTTTATTGCTTCACCCAGACTTGGGTTCTTACCCCATCCTCGGTAGAGACTCGTACTTGGTATACCCCTGCAGGTAGGCTGCTGGTGTTTACCTGCAAAGGAGTTTGCAGATTCTCCCAATCCATCACCTGCATACGCTGACCTTGCACGGTGAATAGTTCTACTTGAGCCGAAGCAGCATTCACCCCTTGCAGTTGCAATGTAAGTTGGTTCTCACCAGGGTTGGGGTACAACTGTAGCGACTCCTCAGGAATACCATCGAGATCGGTTACCGTAACCGAGGCAGATTCTGACCAGTCCGACTGGCCAGCTGAGTTAAAGGCTGCCACCCGGTAGAAGTACGTAACGGCATGCTCCCGTCCCGGATCTACGTAGGTAGTACGGTTCTGAATATTGATGGTCTCAATGGTGGTATAAGAAGACTCATCTCCTTCTGACCGCTGAATGACAAAACCTTCCTCATCCTCTGAGTTGTCCGTCCAGGATAACTCCGTTTGGTAATCTAGCAGGCTAGAAACTACTAGTTGGGTAGGAGGATTAGGTATGGCAACTGGAATGGCAGGCGCGGAGATATTCGAGAAGTCCGTACGGAAACCATCTCCTTGGATACCCCGAACCCGATAGCTGTACCGGGTCCCGCTTTGGAGCCCCGTTACGGTGTATGTGGTCACGCTAGCATCTACTACTTCCAAGGTTTCAAAGAATCCATCGTTAACTGCTTGCTGAACTTCCCACTCTACAATGTCAGTGGCATCGGTAGATTCCCAGGAAACAATCACTGTTTCATCATCATCTTGCAGCAAGGCCACTAAGGTGATGAATTCAGGCAATACACAGATTTCCAAGGCCCAATCATTAAGGCTACCCCCGTCGTCATTGAATTGATCCGTGATCGACAGCGTCCAGGTGCCTGTAGGATCTAGGTCATTGAATACCGAGAAGGCCGTTTGTGGTTGGTATACCTGGCGGTCAGTAGGAGGGCAAGGGATGTCTACGGCGGGCATTCCATTGTCTGAGAAGCTCAAAAACAAGTCATCAGCATTGCCACAGATGCCATCTACCAGGAAGTTGCTGTTTCCTTGGTCATCCGACAGGGTTATTTCCAAATCCTCGATCCACGAGTGTGTGATATCCAAATCATTGATTCCTACCGAAAAGATGGTACCTGAGGTAGTAGGCACATCAATGGTACTGGTATAGGTTACATTGCCTACGGTGGTGATGGTGATGGGTACATCGTTGGGGGTGTACTCTTCACAGTTAAGACCAATGGTCCGGAATTCCGCAGTGGCATATTCTGTGCTAGTACAGAAGTTGCTGCCGCGTATACGCCAGAAGTAGGTGGTAGAAAGATCCAATTCAATACCGGGTTCGTACCGAGTAAAAACAGTAGAATCTTCTACTATTATGTTGGTGAAACCAGCATCGGTAGCCACGGCTATTTCGTAGAAATCAACGTTGTCCAGGGAGTCCCAAGCCAGTAGCAAGCCGCGGTCTACACTAGTTTCCATATCTACAGGAAACAAGATTTCCATCTCTCCGGTGATCTCAGGCACTACCTCAAAATAAGCTTCCAGTGTCTGATCAGGCTGGGTGTCAGAAGAGAAGACTACATTGAAGGTTTGTAGATCATTGTTCAGAGACTGGGTATTACCAATTCGCAAGGTAGTAGACTCGCCAGGTGCCAGGGTAGTCTCACCAAAGGTAGCCGTGAGGCCCGCGGGGAGGTTGGTAGCGGATAAAGTAATATCCCCCGAAAACCCATTTAATCCCACTACGGATACCGTGAACTCGGCACTGTCTGGGCTACAAGTTTGGGAAGGCACAGGCGAAACGGAGCCGGCAAAACCTGCGGAGCCATCGTTCTCTATACTGAACGTGCCTTCGCTAATGTTGAAGAAGACATTGCCAATGGCTGCTACCCGAATGATCGCTTGATTGGTGGTAGACACCGAAGCAGGAAGGGTCACGTATTCGAAACCATCGTTGGCCGTGCTGGCAGCTAGCACCTCGCTGAAAGTATCTCCCCCGTCGGTAGATAAGGTGATAGAAACATTGGCAGCATTGAAGGGAGGCAGCATGGTTTTTCCGGCCGTCCACTCTACAAGTACACTTTGCCCAGCGAAATAATCCGCATTTTCAGCAGGAGAAGTCACTGTGAAAGGATCGGTGTCGGTGCTTACCTCCAATTCTACAAACTCATAAAAGATATTGCTTTCTTGGTCACGTACCGTTACCGCAAAGGACATGTCCCGCGCATAGCTTGGCAGGAGCTCACCTAGTGTGGTGGTTTGGTTTATCAGGTCACTTTTCTGGGGGAACCAGCGTTCGGGATTGGCCGTGGGTTGGAAGGACCGGAACAGAGGAGCATTATCCACGGGTGCGTCGGGTGCCCCGGCAGGGCCTACGTCAAATTGCTCCCAGCAGTAAGTAAGGCTATCCCCGTCCGGGTCTGAGCCTTCTGCGGTAAGGGCAAAAGGAGTGTTAGCAGGTATTACCAATCCATTCTCAGGAAGAACGGCTTCGGGGCTTAAGTTACCCGTCAGTGTAGTGTCAGCACAGGCCCGTCCCCCTTGGTTGAAGGTATAGATGGCAATTTGGATGATGCTAACCACGTGGAAGTAGTCATCACTGAAACCCTGAATATTGTCACTATTACAAATATTGGCGTAGGCCATGATGGTAGATCCACTACCGGGCTCCATGGCGGTATTACCAAATCGGTTATTGCCAGAGCAGAAACCGTCCGTTCCGTTAAAGGTATGAGTGGCACCCATTTGGTGGCCTATCTCGTGCGCTACAAAGTCGATATCGAAGGCATCACCTACTGGGTCCTCTAAGCCCGTGATTCCTTGTGCTTTGCTACCGTTGGTACAAGTAACTCCTGGTGCTGCCAGGCCGCTGGATCCCAGACCGAATACGTGACCGATGTCGTAGTTATTCGATCCAATAGTCGCGTCCAGATTGGCCTGGTTTTCATTGAGCATCGCATTCGGATTCCCGTTGGTGTAGGGGTCATTCGAGGCGCTGGTATAAACAATATCGTCGTTATCGGCAATGAGGGTAAAGGTGATGGCCAGATCGCGCTCGTAAACACCAGTAACTCGGTTCAGGGTAGTGGTAATGGCGGCCAATCCATCGGCTACAGTACCTCCATGGTAGTTGGTGTACTCACCCGTAGCCGCAATAGCTATTCGGTAGCCACGAATGACTCCGAAAAAGCCGTCTTCGGTAGCTTCATTAGCCTCATGCGACTCAGAGGATGCACCCCGAAGTCGCAAAGGTATGCCGAAAGTCCCTACGGGTTCTTTGGTGAGGGTTTCGGGTTCTTCAAACATGGGGCGATTCCGCTCTGCTACATACACATCGCGGTCGTAGCTTAGGTATACATTTTCTCCGGCTTGCTTAGCGGGATCTATGTAAAAAGTGCCTTCTGGCGTGAGCAGTTGTCCGTGGAAACCCTTGTGGGTAAAGTCTCCCCGGAAAGTAATTTGCCCATCTAGTGATTTTCCTTCAAATACTTGGATAGAAGGGTATTTAGCAGCCAACTCAGGAGCCAGCAATTTGCTGGGCTCTACATTTAGCTCTACCCATCCACCATAGGGTAAGGGCATTTGGAGGGTTGAGTTTCCACGTCCTTGCAGCGTAGAGTTGAGAGTTTTTTGGAAAGTAGCTGGGTCGAATGACAGATATCGGAAGCCTTCAATAGCTGCTTGCCTGGCGGCAGGTGCGTTGTCCTGCCAGTAGGAAGGGGTGGTTTGAGCATATAAAGTCGAAGCCACCAAACTGGTACAAACCAGGAGGGCAAAAATCTTCATGGGAATAGTTTAATGGTTTTGGTTGCGAAATGTGGTAAAACGGCACAACATCGCATAATAATATATTTAGACACTGAATAGCTCACGAAGGTACTACTCTACTTTGTAAAAATCGTAGAATAATCAGTGGAGTGCGGCCTCAAGTTTGTCCTTTATCAGCAGACCCTCCTGTAAGAAATCTACCATTTGGTCGGGTTTACGTCGCTTGCCCTGCCTGCATAGCAGGATACGGTTGCCTTGAGTTTCGATGTACCACCCCTGATGTTCTTCGAAAAAAGCACGCATATCGGGGGAGAAGAACGTGCGCAATTGAGCTTCGTCAGGGCCGGCCAAAAAGTACTTCTTGGAAAATACCGGGCTGTCGTCAAAATCAATATCATCTTTGCCAAAAGCACTTTTGATGCGGTCACCGAAGTGTTCTGGCCGCAACAGTATTTCAGGCCACTGCCAGGGATCTTGCTCAAAAATGGCCACCGACTGGTACATGCGCTGGGCGTTCTTGCCGCTACCTATTTGGTAATAGTAGTCCAGTAGCAGAGTCTTAAGCACTCCGGCTTCTGCCTGCATAATGTTGGAGGCGGTACGTGAATTCCCCTTTTGCCCAATTTGGAAGGTTTTCATCAGGTTGAGAAAAGCCTTTTCGGTGTCCTTGGGTGTGAAGTGCATGCCCATTTGATCGGCCACCGCTGCCATTTTTTCGCGACGCTTCTTATCTGTATAAAAGCTGACGGTTATGACGACTACAAAAATTACAATAATGACGATTACTCCAGTCATGGTTGCTTTTTGAAGAAAAATAAACAATTGCTTGTAAAAAGGCTATGAGCCATCCTGATAATCTATTGTCCTGCCTCAATCAGCATTTTAAGTTGCAACGCGTCCCGTAGTAGCTGTTGGTAGGCGTCAGGCTTTGATGGATTTAGGTTTCGGTAGAGTAGCATACGGTTGCCCATCAGCTCAATATGCCATTCGGGGTGCTGTATCAGGTGCTTTTCCAGAGCCTCATTATTTCGCAAAATGGATGCATCAGAAACCGTATACAGCTCGTCCAGCTGCGTGTACACGGTGGTGGAATCTGGCAAAGGCAAGGGCAATATTTGGGTAGTAGACCAGTGCCACCCGGGATCTTCAAAAAGTACGGCTGAGAAAGTGTTTCGCGTTTTGGTTTCCTTCTGGCTGGCATACCGGAAATAATCGAAGAGGGTGGTTTTGAATCCCTGCCCTTCGCCCCGTATGATATTCATGGCTCCTTGTAGAGAGGCCTCTCCACGGATGGCAAACCCTTCCAAGCTATTAGCAAAGCTTTGATCATGGTCTTTCCGCTGGTAGGTCATACCCACAGAACTGGACCAGGAAGCCAGAAGACCTTCACGTTTTTTGCCTTGAACCCTGCTGGTGATCATCAGCAGAAGAATGGCAAAGGAGACAAGGAACAGAAAGCCCCCGATGAGATAGGCAACTACCATTCTAAAAAGTACGGAAAAGAATGGGTTACAAAAAAGCCCCAATCGCTGGGCGAAAGGGGCTGCACAGTAATTGGTTCTGAATTTTAGTTATTGTCGGAGCCTTCTCCGGTACTCTGGAGCAAGTAGGCTTTGATGTAATCGTCCAGGTCTCCATCCAGTACCTTCTGCACATCGGTACGTTCGTGGCCCGTACGTGCGTCCTTAATTAGCTTGTAAGGATGCAGTACATAGGATCGGATCTGCGAACCAAAGTCTACGGCCATTTTACTAGCCTCTACTTCGGCACGTTTGGCATTCCGCTTTTCTAGCTCCGCCTGGTACAGACGGGACTTCAGCATCTGCATGGCCTTTTCCCGGTTGGCTAGCTGTGACCGCGCCTCTTGGCATTCTACAATAATGCCCGATGGGGCATGGCGCAAACGTACGGCGGTTTCTACCTTGTTCACGTTCTGGCCACCCGCTCCACTAGCCCGGAAAGTATCCCAGCTTATATCCGCAGGATTTACCTCAATTTCGATGGTATCGTCAATTTGAGGATATACATACACGGAAGCGAATGAGGTATGACGCCGGCCGCCGCTGTCGAATGGAGATATCCGCACCAGACGGTGAACCCCGCCTTCGGCTTTCAGGTAGCCGTAGGCAAACTGCCCGGTGAACTCCAAAGTAGCCGCTTTGATACCCGCAGCTTCCCCCGGTTGGTAGTTGAGTTGCCGCACCTGATAGCCTTTGCTTTCACCCCACATGATGTACATCCGGAGCAGGATGGAAGCCCAGTCGTTACTTTCGGTACCCCCGGCACCCGGGTTTATTTCTATAATAGCGTTGAGCTGATCTTCCTCTTCGCTCAGCATACGCTTATATTCCAACTCCTCCAGCTTACGGTTAAGCTCATCGTGGGTGGTATTCACCTCGTCCTCGTCTGCTTCTCCTTCCTTGAAAAACTCAAACAAGGTTTCCAGATCTCCCAGGCTTTCCTCAATGGCCTCATACGCATCGGTCCAAACCTTTTTGGCCCGCATACCCTTCAGAAATTTCTCGGCTTCTTTCGGATCATTCCAAAAATCCGGCTGGGCCGAAACCAGCTCTGCGTCGTCTACTTCACTTTTCTTGGTATCGTAGTCAAAGATACCCCCTCAAGGCGTTAACTCGGGCCTTCGCGTCTTTCAGTTGATCGCTATTCATGGTGAAACAATAGGTGATTTATCAAAATTTGGGGGGCAAAGATAGGGATTCGATTGGGTAATCATCTTCCCAAATAAAAATTGCGACTTCCCTTCTGGGTATTGTATTTTTATACCTACAGGTTTATGTCCCGATAACCCTTCTTCTTGTACATCAAATCACTCGCTCCCAAGGACTAACACAGCTAATTCTGAGCCATCTGGATAGTGCTGCCCTCTGCCTTTTTAAGGCTTACAAACGAGACATGGTGAAGATAGATGCCGTGTACAACCGAGCAGAGGTTAGGTGGCCTTGGGGCCACCTGGAAAAGACCTGCTAAGACCGGAAGTATCTGGCCCAGCGAGGACAGGTAGTTGTGCGCAATCGGTGGCACGAATAATGCTCCGAATGAATATAATCAAACACTTTTTAGACTCCTAGGGTCTATTAAGGTAAGTACCACACGCAACTGATTCTATGAAACACCACCTATACTGTTTGTTAATCTTATTGCCCTTGGCGGCACCTGGCCAGGGGATTATTCATCAGGAGGATTTAATGGGGGATTGGCTAGTGGTTTCTAGCGAACGCAAAGATGGAAGTTCGGTAATAGAGTACGAACCCCAGGGCTTAATTCTCCCTCTTTATTGGTATGTGGGCAGAAAGGATATCTGCAATTACAAACTGCCTTGGGGTAAAACCAGCTGTTCGCGATACGAACTGTATGAAAGCAGCCGACGGATAAGCCTGCTAACGGGCCAGCAGTACGAAATAGACTACATGGAAGGCGATACGCTGGTGATCTCGCAAGTGGACAAAGAGAAAACGGATGACAAGCTAAGCCGCTACTTATTGGTGCGGGGTGGAGTATGGGAACCCGAGACGCCTCCGTCCCCAATGGGCAATGCGGTTTATTTCCCACAGTATGGCCCGGTGCTCAGGGAAACCAATTTGATCCACAAACTGGAACAACTTCCGATTTCGGGCCGGGCAGAGTATAAACTAACGTTCGATTTTGACGCCAAGACTCTTTCGGTAGAACAGCTGACATCTTCCTTTACTGATCCCAAGACGGAGGGCCAGCTGCTAAAGCTCCTCATGCGGTCTTACCGTGACTGGAGCTTTCACTCCCAGAGCCGCTACCCCCAAGTAGTACAGTACTTGACGGTGCAAGCGAATATGCAGGGGCCAAATCCTACCCGGATTTGGTACAATACCTGGGAGCAGGTGCTGGCTCACCAAGCGGAGAGAGAGCAGATACGAGATGCCCACCGCTATTTCCAATCTGGACTGGTGCAGTTCCATGAAAACCGACTCGATAGTGCTATTGCTCTTTTTACTGATGCCTATCAGATGGACTCCGTGATGATCAGTGCGGTGTACAACCGGGCGGCCGTGTATTGGCAGCAAGGGAACGAGGTGGATGCTTGTGAGGACTGGTTGCACTTAGCGCAACGGGGCCAAATAATGGCGCGAAACCGCTGGAATAAGGATTGTAAGTAAGGGTTTGCCCGAGGAATTTCTTATTTTTCAAGTTGCCTTTGTAAAATAAATCCCCGCTGCCCTATGAGCTTTCTTACTTTTCGGTCGTACCCATCACAAGCCAAAGCTGAGGAAACCGGTGTATTGTTTCGTACCTGGGATATCCCCTTCAAAATCATCAGTACTGACGATACTTTTGATCCGTCCTTTTCTTTTAACCGGGGGGCTACCCGATGGGAGATGAAGATACCGGACGACCAATTTGACCGGGCAAATCAACTGATGGAGGAGCAGGCCCTCAATACGCCGTTACCGCAGGATCATTACCTGCGAGGCTTCTCGGAAGAGGAACTGATTGAGGTGCTTACCAAACCTGATGAGTGGAGTGAGCAGGACTTTGTATGGGCACAGCAGCTACTGGCAGCGCAGGGCAAGGAGATGACGGAAGAAGCGCTGCAACTGCTAAAACAGCAACGACTGGCAAAGTTGCGAGAGCCGGATTCTAGCTCACCCTCCTGGACCTTCATTGCTTACTTGGCGGCGCTGGCTGGGGGTATTGTGGGTATTGGGATCGGCTATACCCTATGGCTGAGCAAGAAAACCCTGCCCAACGGCGAGCGGGTATACCGCTACCGGCCTCAGGACCGCCGCCATGGCCTTCGTATTTTTGTGCTGGGTACCCTGGTGGGGGGTATTACTTTTGTGGTCTCTTTTTATTCTGTGTAGGTGCGCTACTTTCTTGAGTTCAGGATTTCTTTTATCATCCGTTGGTGCTTCATATACTCTTCATGAGACAGATATACGGTACTGCCACCGGTAATAATGTATAAGTACAAGAGCTCGTCTTTAGCGTCGCTACCAAAATAGATCAATGCCATAGCCGCTACCCAGATGGCCGCAGCGAGCCAGGTCTGCCGCTTATGAGCTTGCAGTCTGGCGCGCAGTTCTTCATTGGACAGAGACTCCCAGTAGGCTCGGGATTGGGGGCAGCGGATGATGATTTTGCGCAAGGAGGGGAACAGCTTGTTCATGCCGAAGGGTGTTTTTTAAGGACTCTTTGTGGCGGTTAGTTGCAGAACAGAGGAGGGCATTACAGGCAACCAGATTTTTTCTTGATATTTCTGCCGCATGAAATGGTTCTGGAAGAACATACTGGTGTTGTTGGTCCTGCTGGTGCTGGTGGAACTTGGTTTTGGCACCTGGGTATTTCATGACAATACCCTGGATCTGCTCAATATTCCCCATGGCCGGACTTGGCA
>JBCBHI010000117.1:0-9481 GCA_038525885.1 Bacteroidota bacterium | reverse complement strand
GGTAGCGGCTGTTTCCGTTACCATCGGGGTACTAGACAAAAACGCCATCGCGGAACTCCCCTCTTTCAACCCTGGCGAGCTACTGGCCCGGGTAAAAGGTGTTGATTTCATCCGCTCTGGGGTAGTGGGTACCGGAGTAAACATCCGTGGGTTCAACAGCAATTTCAACGCTAAGAATCTCCAGGTTACCGACGGTCGCTTCTCCACCCTTATTGCTACGGGGTTGCCCTTTGGACCCCTCAACACCGTAGTGAAGGAAGACATTGAGCGGGTAGAGGTTATTCTAGGCCCTAATGCGGCCCTTTACGGACCCAACGCTCATAACGGTCTGGTGAATACCATTACCAAAGATCCCCGCACCAGTGAAGGCCTCACCCTGGTAGCCGGAGGGGGTTCACAAAGCACCCTGAGTGCACGTGGCCGCTGGGCTCACGTGATCAACGATAAATTTGCCTATAAGGTAACCGCCGAGTATACCCGTGGCGAGGAGTTCGACTTCGTCGATTCGGTGTACATCAGCCGGGACGGACTCCCAGGCAATGAGGTGGCGGTAGAGGAATTTGGGCTGGACAATACGTTCAGCTTTGTGCGAGGCGAGGCGGCCATGTACTATACGCCTAAGCCGGGCAACGACATCATTTTGAGCTATGGGGGTAGCAACAGCAACTATTTAGCGCCTACTAATGTGGGCCGTAATATGATCCGTGACTGGCAGGTACACTATGCGCAGTTGCGCTTCACGAATGACCACTGGTTTGCCCAGGTGTACCATACCTGGTCACTTACGGATAGTACCTACTCGCTGGATGAGCGCACCAAGCAGTACTATCGCCTTATAGACGCTGGCGTAGCCCCATCCGTAGCGGCGGGTGCAGACTCATACGCTAGCGGTGCCCTGTTCGCAGACCGTAGCCGCCGCTGGAATGGCGAGGTGCAGTATAACAACACCTGGGGTGGTCTCAACTTGGTAGTAGGCTTGCAAGCACAGCGTGATCTGGCCAACTCCCTGGGCACCTACTTGCTCGATGAAAACGAGGACGACTACATCACCGTGAACCAGGCCGGATTGTACGGCCAATTGGACTACAACTTTGGCAACGGGTTCAAAGCCTTGGGTGCCTTCCGGTTTGATAATCACCAGAACTACGGCTTCAACTTCGTGCCCAAGCTGGGTGTAGTGTACACCAACGGAGGGCATTCAGCCCGCTTCACCTATGGCAAAGGCATCGCCGCCCCTACCATCCTCAACCTACACGGCAACCTGTTTGGCGGCCTCATCTTGGGCAATGCTGAGGGCTTTACCCTGGCGGATGGTACGGAAGTGGACCGCCAGCGGGTAGAAAACCTCCAGACTTTCGAGGCCGGCTACATCGGCAACTTTGGCAAGATGATCAACGTGGACGTGAACGGCTACTACAACATCTCGTCTGACTTCCTGAGTCCGCTTACCATCATTGGGGTGGCATCGCAGCGGGGTAGCACCCCAGTGGATGCTGAATTACAGCAGCTATTCGCGGTGTACAATGGCCTGGTAGCCACCTATGTCAACTTTGGTCAGTTCAACACCTACGGCGCAGACTTCGGCATCACCTTCCAGCCCGTTCGCTCGCTCAACGTGCGGCTCAACTACTCGTACTTTGGGTACAACATCGACGAGAATGATACCGAGAACAACGACTTCAACAACGACGGCACCGTGAACATCCTGGATATCCTGGTCAACGCCCCCAACAACAAGGCTAGCCTGGGTATCAACTACAACAACGGCCGCCTATTCGGCACCGTGTTTACCCGCTGGGTAGAGGCCTACGATTACTTCAGTAGCTTCCAGATTGCGGCGGCTACCAACGATGATCTGATTTACCGCGGTGTACCCGTAGTGGCAGATGCCCGCAGTGCGGATACCTGGAACTATGGCCCCTTGGGTGGCTTTGTGAATGTAGATGTGGGCTTGGGCTACAAAGTGACCAAAAACCTGAGCGTATCCGCCCAAGTGACCAATCTCTTCAACGCCGAAGTGCGTGAGTTCACCGCCTCTCCATTCATCGGTCGCCTGATTGGTGGAGAAATCAAATTTGAGCTACCGCGCTAAGCAACTACACCTCTTATTTTTTGCGATTCCTTCTTTCTCACCCCCAGGCCATTTGGTCTGGGGTTTTCATTTTTACAGATAATGAAGCAAGCTGAATTTTGATCTGGCAACCATGCCAAAAAATAAGGCTGTCCAAGAATGGGCAGCCTTATTACTTATTCTGTTGGAAGGGACTGGCTTAATGTTCGTGATGGTGCTCATGAACTCCTACGACATCCAAAACCGCCTGGTAGGTTGAAACCTTGGGTTTTTCACCTTCCCTATCTTCGATAAGGCCCTGTAACTGAACCACTTCAAATGCTACATATTTCAGATGTGCACGGGGTGTACCGGAGTGACCCTCCTTGATAGTGGAAATTCCATTTTGCACAGCTTCATCGAAGCTGTTTGGGGATGAACCGATAATTCGAATTACATCCTGATGTTCAATACCATGATGAGATAACATATGATTAGAATTTTGAGTTGATTTAAGCTAAATCTCTCATATTCTAAAGGTTATTTCAACACGTGTATGTACGGGATTAAGCGGGTACTAACCCCCTGATTAAAAGCAATTTAACCATAGAAACCACTGAGAGTTTTCCTTGGGTTAGGGTATTAACCAAACTTCCCCCTTGGCGCCCTTCCCTGTGAGGTGAGGAGGTGATTAGTAGACGCTGGTTTGTAGCAATATGGACTCAATAGGAAATTCCTGGCAGTTTCTGGGGGCCATATCAAAAGTCAGGCTTAAAATTGAGATACCAATTTTTGTTTGGCACTAATAAATCCTTTCCGTCATCAGGGAAAGGTGGCCGGAGGCCGGAAAGGGTTTTTCCTCATCGGAAGCCCCATTTTAGCTCGCTAGAGATATTTTTCTTACCGATGAGGTTGTAACCCCTTCACCCTTCGGGAGCTTCCTCCCTAGTAAGGGTAAGCTGTAACCAAAGATTCTTCGGTTGGAAAATCGCAATTATACCTTTTGATACAGCCCCCAGATATCACTAGCCTGGGTGAATTGACCGCAGTCAAACAGTGTGGCTAAATGGACTAGAATGCATCTTTCGGCGGGACAAACTGCTTTGTAGAAAACCCAATCTCCCTCACATCAACGCGTTTCTACTCCTTACCAGCCCCTGCCTCGTTAGTACAGCACCCATCCTCCTCGCAATAGCAATAGCGGGTGTTGTAAATATGGAGAAAAACCAGACTCACCGTAGGCAAATAGATCCAAGCCTCGGCTAGGTGAAAACCTTCGAACTTTTCATTGAGAATGATAAAAGCTAAGGTGAGCCAACTGGCAGACAGTGCCCGCTTCATCCAGTTTTTTGAGGTTCTTTTTACTGCCCAGTAAACAGCTGCCAAGGAAACCAACAGAAAAGCGACATCAATCAACCCCCACCATACAGGGCTTTCTGCATGGTGGTGATCAGCTACTCCCGCATGAGCTACAAACAAGAGGGGTGTGGCCAAACAATGGATCAAACATAGGCCGCTGGCCAGGGCACCTAGAGTATCGGGTTTGCGTTTACTCTGCGTAAGGGAATTTCCAAACATGTCAAATTATTTTTCTATGGGAGAAGGCTTGCTCAAGCATTGGTTTAGCAGTTTTTCCAAGCCTTCACGGTTAAGTTTTTTACCAATAAAAACAAAAACGCTCTGCCGCTTTTCTCCTTCGGCCCAGGAGTCTTTGGGTTCTAGATCAAGCCTATTGCCGACTGACTGAATCAGGTATCGTTCCTCCAAGGTATCTAGCCAGACCAAGCCTTTCATGCGGTACAAACTTGCGTTCTGTACCATCAGGAATATGAACAGCTGCTGTTCCAGCATCTTGTGATCAAAGGGGCGGTCAAATTGGAAAGAGTAGGAGACAATCTCCTCGGTATGATGATGATGATGATGCGAGTGGGGCTTCGCTACGGGGAAGGCTGTTTCGGCGGCATTCAATTGCTCTTCAGTAGGAGCTAATAACGCCTCCAGGGGAGATTCTTGAGCCTCAAGTTCTATCAGGGGAAAAGCTTCCCGGTTACCCGTCATTATTTTGGCCAGCGGATTCAAGGAACGTAATCGGTGGCCCAGTTCCTTGACGTAATCGGGATCTACCAGATCCGTTTTGCTGATCAGCAGAACATCGCTGTACGCTATCTGACTCTTTGCTTCTTCGGTATCCTTTAGCTGGTCCTCTACCAGTTCGGCATCCACCAAACAGATCACTCCCTGTAGCGGAAAATGCTCTTTGATGAGCGGATGGGAAACAAAAGGCTGGGCCAGCCCAGTAGGATCGGCCACTCCCGTAGCCTCAATTACAATTTCATCGAAATCCTCTCTCCGATCAAAAAGGTCGTTCAGGATATCATACAGATTATCGTTGAGGGTGCAGCATAAACACCCGTTGTTGAGCTCTACAATGGTTTCATCCGGGCGTACCACCAGCTCACCATCTATACCCTGCTCACCAAATTCATTTTCGATGATGGCATAGCGAGTCTTCGGGTTTTGCTGCAAAAGGTGATTGAGGAAGGTAGTTTTTCCCGACCCCAGAAAACCCGTTAGGATAGTTACAGGCTTATTCAAATTATTCGGGTTTTAGAATTTCGTAGTATTCGTTGTATCGCTCCTTATCTACCTCTACCTGATTCCAGGTTTCAAATATGGTATAGTGCAACTGATTATCAATCATTACCTGGATTTCTTCTCGGTACGTTTGATAGTCCTTATAATGGGTTTTAGCAAGCGCATTCAATTGGTTCTGGAAGAAGGTAACCGGATTAAAACCATACGATCCCCGAACCATCCGGTTCTTTCGCTTACTGTCTTCGATAATGGGTTCTACTCCAGTTTTCATCAGGTCATTAACCAAAGCATAAGCTCCTGGGTTCTTAGCCAGGCCAATTTCTTCCTCCTTACCTGATAATGAAGTCTGGCTCAGATCAGGAAACAAGCTATACAATTGCCCTAGAATAACACTATCAGGCCGTTCATAGACCTCCTCGCGCTGGTCTCTAACCTCAATCAAATCGGTCATGAGGTTGGCAGGTTGGGAGATACTGATCCCTTGGTTAACGGCCGCGGGTATTACGAAGGTAAGAAGCAACCAAACTCCTACCATGGATAGGGCATGGACCAAAATGGTTTTTCCTACCCAAAGAATGATGGAGAAGAGGAGGGTCCACAACAATAGATAACCCGCCAGGAAGAGGATCATCTGGCCCAAAGCTGATGCCTCGTTTGCGAACACACCGGTTAATACCCCACCGTAAAGTACCAACAAAAGATTGGTACCAAAAACCAAGGAGAAATAGAAGAATATCCTGCTCAGCAACCATCGCCTGGCCGAAGTGCTTTGTATCTGAATGAGAGGCAAAAAGCCTTGCTCGAATTCAAAGCTTTTAAGGTTATACAACAACAGCAGTAGCAGCAAAGGCCCTAGAAAGATGAGCACAAAGGCATAGTCCAGTGTCCCGACCTGTAGGCGCTCAGGGTTGGCTATTTCCTGTGTCATATCTGCATCATATGGGCTCGCCCGAAGACTCACTCGCTTGTAAAACCCATACTGTTCGGCCTGCCCTATGCTGTATACCATCGCCGAAGATGGCTCCTTGAAATGGTAAATGTAATTGAACCAAATGGCGAGAATAGGACTGCTTGATCTTGGTGAAGGAGGGTCCATGTCATAGTTCGCCATATACTCCTGCCTATCCTCCTCTACTTGCCCTTTGATTTTTTCAATTTCGGCGGTTTGCTTATGGTAAAGGCTAGCCCCGTGGTGCAGGCCATATACCCCGGCCAATACAAAAAGCAATAGGGCCACCACCTTGAATGGGCTACGCACAAAGTGCTTCCCTTCAAAAAGAAAAATGTCTGTGCTCATCATTCGGTTTGCCTGCTTCTTTATCTAAGTGGATAATGATGGGATCTACTTTCCTAGGTAGCTCTCCCGGTGTGTTCAGACCCCTTCGTAGATTCCCACCATGCTCAGCATCATGGGGAAGTGAAGGACTGGTAGTACTCCTGATATTTGGCTTTATCCACGACTACCCCACCCCAGGTATCCAGTACCATGGCACGGTTTTGCAGATCAATAGAAGCCTGGATGGCTCCTCGGTAAACCTGGTAGTCGTCATAGTGGGTTTGTGAAATGGTGTGAAGCCGATTTTGAAAAAAGGCCACGGGATTGAATAGGTAGCTAGCCCGCACCCATTGGTTCTTTTGTTCATTTTCAGCCTCTATGGGGGCAATGGTGCTTTTCATGAGTTCATTGACCAATGCGGCGTAGGAGTCGCCGTAGGCATAGGCCCGCCCTACGCTATCCTGCATTACAGGGCTATCCAGTATTTCTGGAAATAGTGCCTGCAATTTGGCTTGATATACACTATCCGGCAGGTCATACAGTTGTTGCGTTTCATCCCGGGTGGCATCTATGTAATCCGTCATCAGGTTGGCAGGTTTCTCCATACTGATCCATTGTTGCACGCCGCCCGGTATGATAAAGGCCACCATCAGCCAAACCCCAACCATTTTAAGGGTGTTGCCCATTACACTCGCACCCCTACTCACGATGATTAAATAGACCAAAGCCCAAAGTAGCAAGTAGAACAGGCTGTAAAGTAGCATTTGTACAAAAGCTTCGGGGGTACTGGCAAACACCTCTGTAAGCGTAGCTCCGTATATCAATAACCCAAAGATGACTACGAATACCAGCCCTACATAGAACAACAAACGGCTCAATAACCAACGCCGCCTGGAGGCCGTTTGCACTTCTATCAAAGCCATGAATCCCTGCTCGGTTTCCATGCTCTTTAGGTTATAGAGCAATATCAGCAAGAGTAAGGGAAGTAAGAAGAGCAGTACAAAGGTGAAATCTAAGGTTCCTGTCTGCAAGCGTTCAGGGTTGGCTATTTCCTGAGTCATATCGGCATCATACGGACTGGACTGAAAGGAAACCCGTTTGTAAAACCCGTATTGCTCTGCCTGGCCTATGCTATACACTAGTGCGGGCGAAGGGGCCTTGAAATGATATACATTGCTAAGCCAGACTGCCCAGAATGGTTCCTCAATATTAACCCAAGGGCGGTTTTCAGGGCCAGTCTTTCCCGCATCATAGTAGTCCAGGTACTGCTGCCGGTTTTCACTTACAGTCTCTTGAATGGCCGCTAGCTCCTCCTGTTGGGTATGGTAGAGGCGAGCCCCATGGTGCAAACCATACACCCCGGCCAGGATAAAAAGTACCACCGCTACCACCTTGAACGGACTACGAACGAAGTGCTTGGCTTCGAATAAAAAGGTACTTAGGCCCGTCAAACCAGCTGCATTTTTCGGGTACCAAAAACAAGCAGTATCCCTACTAAGAGTACCCAACCCAATAAAAGCGACAAATCGGGAAGATAGTATGGAAATACCGTGGTGAGTGACGTAGGCTGATACGTGTAATCGGGTACCGATTTGAAGAAAGCATTGTCTGCTTGCCAACCCCAGTCGCCGGTAGTGGAGCCTCCATAGGCATGCTCATCATTCAAGGATTTGATGAAGCCCCTACGGTACTGCTCTACCTGTACCAGAAATTCCTGATGATGCAGATTGTCGCTGGCGGCAAATCCCATACTGGCATTTTGAAGGGAGATGAAGGGGTTGACAATCCCTGCCACCTGATAGCTTCGCTTTTGCTGAGCCAGCACCTCGCGCAAGTTGCCAAAATGCTTATCCCAAACCTGGTTGCCGTATTCTTCATCGGCCTGCATGCGTAGCCCGTCAAAGTTGATGGGCAACTGCGACAGGCTATCCACGCCATACTTCTCCAAGGTTTGCTCCTCCAGAGCTTTGCCGCGCTCGTCGGCCGGATTGTGCCCGTCTATTCCTTTAGAGCGGTCTTCCCGCATGGCTGCCTGGAAGGTATTTCGGCTGGGCAGTTCATGCCAGCCCTCTACGGAACTCATCAGGATGTTAGGCAAAAAGATCGTCCACAGGATCCAAATACCTAGCATGGAGGTGAGGGCCACGGTGGGGTTTTGCCAGCGGGCAGAAAACATAACCGTGAGGCCACTGATCACAAAATAGTACAAGGCATACGCCAGGTAGAAAAGTAGCGTGCGACTAGCTACCTCCGAATTGATGTTTTGTAGATTGAATAGTGCGTATACTCCCACGGTCAGGGTCAGTAGGATGAGCCCGTACAACCAAACCGAAAGGGTTTTTGCCCATACTAAGGCAGAAGGCTTAGCGCCCTGCATCACCAGCAGCTTGAGACGGCCACTTTGTTTTTCGCTGCTCACACTATGGAAGGCAAGAAACAGCAGCAATAGGGGTAGGACATATTGCAAAAGCAAGGAGCTCTTGAGCTTACCAAATTTGGATACGGCCTGCATTTGGGATGCTTCCGAGTGTACTATTTCGTTTTGCACGTGACCTTCCACCCGCAGCACATTGCCAGTCACACTATTGACACCCTCGTCCAAGCTACTCAGTAAGTTGGCAGGCTTGAAAACGTAGGTACCATAGTGCGCTGCACTGTGAGGATTCATAGCATCGATACTCTCCCACTGCTGTCGTAGCTCGGCTTTCGCTTCCTGGTAGCGCTCCTTCTGAATTTGGGTTTGGCGGTTTCCAAAAACCACCGACAGCCCCAATACTCCTAGAAAAACCAAACTAACTACCAGCAAGGACCGATTCCGGCTCAGTGAGTAGGCTTCATTTTTTATGATCTGCCACATAACTCCTCCTAGTTTTTCATGTATTCCAGATACAGGCTTTCCAGCTCATTGGCACTCACCTCGGCACTACGAAGCTCCTTCACAAGATTGCCTTGCTTTAGAATACCAATGCGATCACATACCTCCCGCACTCTGAAAATATCGTGAGAGGCCATCAGGATGGTAGCTCCTTCCGAGGCCAACTTTTTGAGCAAAGCAGATAGCTCGTTACTCGCCACCGGGTCTAGGCCACTGGCAGGCTCATCCAGCAAGTACACAGCTGCTTTTTTGGCATAGGCAATGGCGATACCCACCTTCTGCCGCATACCCTTGGAGTAGCCCGATACCTTTTGCTGGTGGGCATCGGCCTGAAGCCCGCAGGTATCAAAAAACTTCTTCAGCTCCTCCTTAGTATACTTGAGGCCGGCCAGGCGGCAGAAATAATCCAAGTTTTCGGTCCCGGAGAGATAGGGGTACAAATTGACGTTCTCAGGGATATAGCCAATGAGCTTGCGCACCTCCTCGGCGTTATCGGCAGCATTCTTTTGTTGAATCGCCACCGTGCCGGAATCTGGGCGAATAAACCCCAGTAGCATATTGATGGTGGTGGATTTGCCCGCACCGTTTGCGCCCAACAAGCCCAAAATTTCACCCTGCTCTACTTGTAGAGATAGGTTCTGTACTGCCTGTTTTCCTTTGAAGGCAATAGAAGCGTTTTGTATCT
>JBCBHI010000116.1:0-9521 GCA_038525885.1 Bacteroidota bacterium | reverse complement strand
TCAATCTCCCCGTTACTTTGGTACCGGGGAGATTGACCTGGTGGACTTGTACATCTACCCGACCGATGATGACGAAATACGCATGGAGCGTAAGGTCAGCACCCGGGGCCGGGATAGCGAAAACATCAAGGAGAATGCCTCTATGGTAATCTATGATGTAGCGGTGAATGATTCCGTGCTAACCATCCCCCGCGAACTTACCTTCACGGAGGGGGCCGTTTTCCGAGGGCAGGAGGTATCCATTGCGCTCTATATCCCGAAAGGGCAGGCCTTCTACTTGGACCGAAACCTGAGAGGGCTGCTGAACTACCGCCGCCGCTTTGAGTCTGGCCTGGGACACATATACCTCTTCGATGAGGATGACCGCCGCATCTGCATAGACTGCGAAACGCCCTTCCCCGAGGGCACGAGCGAGCGCCGCGATGAGGTAGAGAACCGTATGGCCGAGGAAGGCAAGGCGCTGGACATGGAGCTGGAGGAGTTCAACGAGCTCATCTTGCGCGGCAACATATCGGTGATCCTACAGCAGGCAGACCAAAACAGATTGCAGGTAGCTGCAGGTTCCGACCCCCGGAACCTCAGCGTACGCCTGGTAGAAGACCGCCTGTATGTAGAACAGGAGGCAGAAGCCTACGGTAGGGGAGTGGAGGTAGTGATGTACGCTACCTCGCTCAGTGGGTTGGTGCTTGAGGAGGAGATACAGGCAGAGCTGGTGGACTTTGTAGGGGAGGATATGGAATTGGTAGTTGCCAATTCCTCGGTCCTCAATGCTACTCTGCAAGTGGACGATCTGGAAGTGCGTGTGGAGGATGAAGCGCGCATTCGGATGCAAGGTTCTGCGGATGAGCTTGATCTTACGGCTCGCAACCGCTCTAGCTTCCGTAGCTACGAGCTATACGCAGAGGATGCGGACATAGATGCCACGCACAGGGCCGATGTGCGCTTGCGTGTGGCGAAGGCACTGCGCGTGAATAGCTCGAGCGATGTCACCGTGCGGTACCGGGGCAATCCGGAATCAGTAGATGTGCGAGGGAAAGTACTGCAAGTAGAGGAAGACGAATAAACTGTCTAAATAACTCCTGCCTTTCAATATCGGCCGTCCCATTTCGTGTGGGGCGGCCATTTTCATTTGTACAGTCCGCTGTGACTTACCTGGGAGTGAAGGGAATGAGTTGGAAGTAAAGGCGACTCTTAAAAAAGTGAAATTGAATTCTCAGAAATGGTGTTGGTTTTTTCCAACCATGCATTCACAACTACATTTAATTATTCCACTATTTTTTATGCTAATAATCAGTTGAAAAATCAAGCTGCTTAAATAATTGCACCGTAGTTTTGGCATTTTTTAACAAATGTTAAATGCCAAAAAGGTGATTTGGATAATTGTAAGAAATGACCGAATACTAACTAGAAAGGCTGAAATAGATACTAAAACTACCAGTATACTCATAAGTGGTACTTAATCGTTAAATCTGAATTTTGTCTTATAATACGGCCAGATATATTTGATGAGAGCTTCTGGATAATTCTTGAAGGGCCCCAAGCGATTCATGAAGCATTTTATTTTTTATCATAAAATTTTCAACAATGAACTCTTTGAAAAATTACATCCAGTTACTTCTAGCGTCAGCCATAGTGGTGTTACTTACCGCAGCCCATCCGCTGAATGCCCAGTCTAGTGTCAACATTATAGGACCTTCTAGCGTCACTGTAAATTCCTCTCGTACCTATTCAGCACAGGTGCTGGGTACGGGTACCATCACGAAGTACGAATGGGTAGCTTCTCTTCCGAATGGAGGTGCATTTTCGAGCAACCAGGGCACCTTTTCTGTGTATTTTCCCAATACTTGTGGGAACGCCACTATATCCCTGAAGGCCACCATACGGGAGACGAACGGATCGGTAAGGACCAATAACGTCTCCAGAACGGTATTTGTGGGAGGTATACAACCGCCTACACCGGGGCCCATATCAGGACCTACCGGGGTCTGTGGCAACAACTCCACCAAAACCTACTCCATAGGCGCGGTAGCCAATGCCAACAGGTATACCTGGACTGTATCCGCTCCCTACAAAATCGTACATCCAGGGTCGGGTGCCTTAGTCTCCAGTTATACCGGAACCCAGCGTAGTATCAATGTGCGTTTCCCTTCCTCAGGTTCAGCGAACGGAACCATGCAAGTTTTCGCTACCAATACTAATCCGTGCCCTACCAATGGCGGTACGCGAACCCTAGGGGTGAAATTTGGCCCTCAGTTTTTCCCAATCAACGGGCCTAACACCGTGCAAAGGTTTGGTAATGCTAACTTCTCAGTTACTGGTTTTGGCACTAGTAATTTCAGCTGGACTCTTCCCCAAGGATTCTTTGCAGGACCTGGTGGAAGTAACAATTCTTCCATACAAGTAGGTATACTGGCCGCACAAGGAGGGTGGATCTATGCCAACTACAAATCCTGTGGGGTAAACAGAACCTCATCCAAGTTTGTGAATGTGTACACCCCTAGTGGCGGTGGGCCTTTTGTAAACCGCGGGGCCAACGATGCCGAGCTTGAGGTAGGTAAGATGGGTGTGTACCCTAACCCTGCCCAGGATAACATTGTGGTGTCTGCGATTGCTCCCATTCAGGCTATTAGCATTGTCAACACTGTAGGGCAGTTGGTGAAGACCCTCGACGACGTATCGGGTATCCGGGCCGAAATAGATATTTCTGACCTGGAGCCGGGTAGCTATTATATCATGGTACTTGATGAGCAAGAAAAACAATCCTATCCCTTGGTAGTGGAGTAACATCCGCCGGATGGGAATGAAAACAGGAGGCTGCTCACGTATGTGGCAGCCTCTTTTCGTAATTCTGATGTTGGACCATCCCTCTCAAATTCATGGTCTCACCAGAGGTATTGTAGAAAAGAAAACCTTTCGTACGGAAGATTACCCGGCGGGGCAGGCATTAAGGTTCGCCCAGTACGTTGAGTGCACGTTGCAGAGCATCCATGCGGCGGTCTAGCTCCGGCCAGTGGGTGGCGTTGGCCTCGGCCTTTTTGCGGTGACGCACCGTGATGCGCCACTGCCAGGCCCAAATGGCGGCTCCCAGTAGGGCTAAAGCCAGGAGCCCCAACAACCATTGCCCTTGGTTGGCCTGGAAGGCCCGCTGGTTGTCCTGCATTTCCAGGCGAAGCTTTGCCAGGGCCACTTCAGAAGCCTGCCGCGCTTGCTGTGCTTGTAACTCTGCCGTTTGGGCAGCCACTACCCCTTGGCGGAACTGCCTTTCAGTAGCTAGTGCCGCCTGATAATCTCCCATCAGCTCGTAAGTTTTGGCCAGCAGTTCTAGGGTAGCTAGAGCAAGATCATGGGGGTATTCTGGTACATACTGTGCCTGCTTGACAAGTAAATTAAGAGCTTGCTGATGCAATCCTTGTTGAAGGAAGTAATCGGCAATATGATTAGTCCTTAGAAAATTGTACTCAATGGAGGCAAAGTCCTTAAGACCGCCTTCACCCGATAATTGGAACCATGAAATTGCCTTTACAGGGTCTCCCCTGAGTTCTGCTACCCGGCCATGAAAAAAGTTTATTCTAACGGCATGTAGACTAGTGTCTGGGGAGTTAGGTAGTATTTGAATGGATTTCTTTAGATATAGTTCAGCTTCATCTAGTTCTCCCTCGAACAACAAATTCTCAGTGACTGCATATGCCGATTTGATGGCAAGGTCGAATTGCTCTGTTTCTAAAAAATAGTTGTGGGCTAGCTTAAAATTCTCTGCCGCTTTATCATGCTCCTGTTCGTCCTGATATAAATAGCCTAAGTGTTCATATACAAAACCTAAATTGGCAATGAGCCCATGTTGCATCAGTTTACCTGCAACAAACTGGTATTTCGCTTTCGCGAAATCAGAATCTCCCGTTTCCATAGCATATCTGGCTAGGAAGATGCCCGCTTTGGTAGCATACTCCATTTCCTTGGCTTCAGTAAGGGTTTGTTCAGCTAGTGAAAAGTTGATGTATGCTTCGCTGTATTGATTTTTACGGTGATGATAATACCCCAATAAGTAATAGAACTTCCCTTCATATTCAGGCTCTCCCAACTCCTTGGCGAGCTCGATGCCCTCCGTTAGGGTAGACCATGCGCTGGAATCAGGGAGGACCACCTGTTTGCGACCCAGCAAAAACAAGGTTTGAATTCTTTCAGCTGGGTCCTCCTGATACTGCAAAGAAATCATGAGGCTATCTGTATCGCTGGAAAAACTACTGCATACCAAAAGCGATGCTATGAGAATCCATACTTTCATACTCCTATACTTTTGGGAAGGGCTCCGGAGAACCCTTCCAAATTTTTGGTTAAGCCAAAGGTGGAGGATCAGAAGGACCGCCTGAGGCTCCTCCAGTAGTTCCACCTTTTACATTCTGTAGCTCACTTTTAGACAAAGCGTTCCACTTTTTTCCGGATTCATTTTTTACATGTGTCATTTCGATAAATGTTTGATTTATCGAAAGTTACCAAAGGTTCGTGTCTAGAAACCTATCGGATGGTCCTCTCTAAGTTTTCCAGCGAGCGCCCTGAATACGTAAAAAATGAATTCATTGAATGGTAATTGTCCGGCTAACCGGAACACCATTTCTATTCCTGAAGGTACTTATTTGTCCGGTTTATTGGCCAGAAAAAATACGGAAATGGTAAGGGAGTAGTCTATTTTCTATCCGTACAATTTGACTACATGTTCATTTTCAACAACCACGCGATGGGTTGATTTTGCCAGGTAAAATAGATGTTGACTATGCCAAGTTGGTTTTTGAGTAGATGGAAGTACCCTTATATGCAATGGAACTCCCCTTAAAAATATAGGTTTTTCAAGCTCCTTTTTTCTCTAAGGATGAATTTTACAATCTACTCATTTACAGTGTTTTGTGAAATAAGTGGTAAGACGACCTCAAGTCGTCACACCACGGAGGGAGGGCTCCGACCGCTTTCTGCGTAGTGAAGATAGCGGTCGGAGCCCTGCAAGGCTCATCCCCTCAATTTGTTTGACGCTACGCGACATTGAATCTGTCACGGGAAAAATTAGAGCGTACTAAAAGCGAAGCTGTGAGAACCCAAGCTTTACTTCTTTGATACCATGGAAAAGGGCCCAAAGAACTTTTCTAATTCTTCCATTAATCTACTTGTGGTGGAGGTAAGGAAGCACTACCAGAGGTGCCACCCGTAGTTCCACCTTTTACGTATTGTAGGTCACTTTTAGATAAAGTATTCCACTTTTTTCCGAATTCATTATCTACCTGTGTCATATTGATAAGTGATTGATTTATAGGAGATTATCCCGGGAATTGACCGTTATGCTTATGAGAGGGTTGTTTCCAGGATTTTAGCAGAGCATTCTGCAACGTAAAAAATGAATCTGTTGAGTGGTTTTTGTCTGATTAACCGGAACTCCAATTCATTTCTTGAAGATACTTATTTCAGGGCTTTGTCCGTAAATACCCTGGTACCCCCACCTTAGCGGACGGTTTAAACCGTCCGCTAAGGTGGGGGCATGGCTTCGGGGTATACTTCATCCAAGCGTAAAATTCTGTGTTTCACTTCGGGCCTATATTGTGGTCTCAGTGCTATTCCCCATAAAAAACGCAACCTTAGGCTAGCCAGGAAGGCCCCAAGCTTTACTTCTTCTATACTTATGAGAAGAAACCTGTATGCCCCTTTCAGTACTTGGTTAAACCGTAGGTGGAGGATCTGAAGGACCTCCTCCTGCGGTGCCCGTAGTTCCACCTTTTACGTATTGTAGATCACTTTTAGAAAAAGCATTCCACTTTTTTCCGAATTCATTATTTGCCTGCGTCATATTTATATGCGATTGATTTATAGAGGGTTACCCTGGGAAATACCCGTTATGCTTATGAAAGAGCTGTTTCCAGGATTTTTAGAAAGCGTGCTGCAACGCAAAAAATGAATCCACTGAGTGGTTTTTGTCTGGCTAACCGGAACTCTGATTCATTTCTTGAAGATACTTAATTTAAAGCTTCATTTCGTAATCATTCTGGCCTAGCAATCGTAGTGGACGGTTTAAACCGTCCGCTACGATTGCTACTCTTCAGGTACCCGATCATTTCCTGAAAACCCCTGTTTTCCCGGCATAGTGGTCAGCAATAATGCCGAATGGGTAAGGAGCCTGTCTAGCGCAAAAGCCTCAAAAAACAAAAAGGGCTACCCGGTTGGGGCAGCCCTGAATAAGTTGGGGTGCTACACCCCATCAAAAACGCAGTCCCAGGCTCGCAAGGAAGTTGGTGCCCGCTTGTGGGAAAAAGTAGTTGTATGCTACGGGTCCGGTTTGGTCAAAACCACCGGCACCGTTGTCAAACAGATAGTTTTCGGAGAAGGTGTACCCGTTGGGGGAGTATAGGGCATTGAACACGTTGTTCACCTGCACCGTTACGGTCATTCCTTTGAGTAAACGCGCAAAGGACTTGTCGTACTGCAAGCGCAGGTCAGTATTGGTGAAAGGGTCCAGCGACTTATCGAGCGACTGGGTATTATCCAGGTATTGGCGTCCTACATATTTGCTAAGAAGCGTTACCGTCAGGTCCGTTTTGGGTACGGTATAGCTGGCTTGCAAGCCTGCAATCAGGGAGGGAGAAAAGGCCAGGTCCGTGTTGGTAAGCGTGGTGGCTACCGCCAAACTGTCTACCCGCGTGTAGGTAGGGTCGTAGGTAGGCACAAACTCCGTATACTCACGGATCTTGTTTTGGCTCAGGGTAATATTGCCCTCAATTCGCAAGGGATTGCGGTTCCCTATTTGCCCACCACCGATGAGCTCTATACCCAAACGATAACTACGGGGTACATTCACCCGTACGTTGGCTCCTACGTCATTGATGGCTCCCGTCAACACCAGTTGGTTCACGTAGTCCATCCAGTATACATTGGCCTGTGCGGTCCAGTTGCGTTTCCGTATCTCGTAGCCGGCTTCCAGATTGCGCAAGGTTTCCGGCAGGGGGCGGCTATCCGGGGTGGTATCTACGTAGTCTCCGCGGCTAGGCTCCCGGTTGCCAATGGAGTAGCTGGCGTAGGCCTTGTGCCCTGCTTTGGGGTTGTAACTCAGCCCTACCTTGGGGTTGAAGAACGTAAGCTGGTCCTGCTGTTCTACATTTTCCAGCTGCCGGTTGAAACCCAAAAAGGTGTAGTCTACCCGCCGAACTTGCAGGTCAGCAAACAGATTCCAGGCCTTGCGGAATGTATACAGCCCGCGCATGTAAGCACTCGCATCGTCCTTGCGGGCGTTGTTATTATAATAGATGTCGCGAATCTCACTGTCCCCGGCATGGCGTGCCCAAACTACCTCACCAAAGTGCCGACCCTCATAGCGGTAAAAAGCACCCCCGATGGTGAGCTCTAGCTGTTGGTTGCGCAAGTACTGGGCAGAGCCCGTCCAGCCGTAGTAGTCATTGTCCAGCCACAGACGGCGAATCAGGTCGCTGTTGGTGACCGTGTCGGTGCCCGATAGCGGATAAATGCCGTAGGTGGGTAGGAAATCGTTGACCTTGTATTGCTCAAAGAAGCCGCCGCCGATGGTCCAGTGAAAGGCATTATTGAGATGCCAGTTTTCACCGATCTCCTGCGCCCAAATCAGCTGCAGGTAGGTCTGGCTGTAGTTGTCCGTTTCATTGTCGTACGGTTCAGCCCGCGCCCCAAAGTCCGTACCCGCTTCATTGAACGTCCGGTTGCCGTCCTCTAGTTGCGCTTGGGACACGCCGTACCAGGCTTGGTAGGTTTGCTCCCGGCCAGAGAAAGCCACCGCTTTCACCAGGGTTTTCTCGCCGTGGTAGCCCCCGCTGGCATACCAGCTTCTGAGGTCCGAGAAGGCCCGGTCGATAAAGCCATCCGAATTAATTTGGGAAAGCCGGGCGTCAAACGACCAATGGTCCTGCATGAGCCCGGTGCCTACCCGTACGGTATGCTTGCGGGTATTGAAGCTGCCCACCGTGTTGTCTAGCCGGGCGTAGGACTCCGGATTCAGGGTGCTGGTTTGCAGATTTACACTTCCCCCAAAAGCTCCCGATCCGTTCGTGGAGGTGCCCACGCCCCGCTGTATCTGAATGCTCTCTACGGACGAAGCCAAATCGGGCATGTTGACCCAGAACACCCCTTGAGACTCGGCATCATTCACCGGAATACCGTTGATGGTTACGTTGATGCGGGTAGCATCCGTTCCGCGAATGCGGATACCCGTATAGCCTACCCCGGCTCCGGCATCAGAGGTGATGACCGTGCTGGGTTCCATATTGAGCAAGAAGGGCAAATCCTGGCCTAGGTTCTGCTCGTCTATATCCTTTTCGGTGACAAAGGTGAAGGCCGTAGGCGTGTTTTCACTGGCGCGAGTGGCCTGCACAATCACCTCTTCCAATTGGCGGAGGGAGCTGGAAAGCCCTACTTGGATGGGGCCATCCCACTCCCCCTTGGTGAACGTACGTTCTAGGGTAGCGTAGCCCACCATTTGAAATATCAGCACAAACTCTTCTGCATCAGGCATGGCTAGTGACCAATTACCTTCGGCGTCAGCAGATGCACCCAAGTTGGTGCCTGATAGGCGAACGGTGGCACCGGGTAGTCCTTCCTTGGTGTCCCGGTCTACAATGGTACCCCTAAGGGGCTCCTGGGCAAGGGCCGCAATGCTGACAAAAATACTCAGGGCTAGAAGGAGCCCCGTTTTTCCTACTTTTTTCATGTAAATTCTGAAATACTAAATACTACCTTCCGGGGCATGGGACGTCCCCGACTACGTAGATCACCTTCCTTCGCCTGCATTACCAGGATCAGGTCTGTGGGTATGATCTCAGCCGCTTGACTAGGCAAACAGCACCCCAGGCGCTGTGCGCATGCACTCTACCTATTTATACAGAAGTACTTTTGGGATTACCCAAGCGAATAGAATATGCCACTTCGATATCACTCTCCCTTCGCCTGCATTACCAGGATCAGGTATTGAGGGTATGATCTCAGCCCGCAGTATTCAGGCACCCCTGTAAGAATAGGACAAAGGTAATGGGGGAATTGTTTTGGGCAAGGTTTAGGAGACCGCTTCGCTCCTGGACACTGGAAGTTAGACGTTAGACGCTTTTGGGCGTTGGGATATACGCTACGCCCGGGTCAATCTTTTAATTAGGTCGGTGTGGTCAGGGAAAAGTGAGCTCAGGGGTTCGGCTGTAGCCAGCTCAAAGTCTGCAAAGTCAAAGCCCGGTGCCACGGTGCAGCCTACCAGACTAAAGTCTTCTTGGCTCAGGGGTTCTGAGGCAAACCAGGCTCCGTAGGGTACGGTAAATTGAGGGCGTTGCTGCTGCGAAAAATCCATCCCCAGGTCGTGGTAGGTGTAGCCTATTCCCTTTTGCAGCATGTGTACCCGTACCGGGGCTCCGTAGTAGTAGTGCCAGCCTTCGTCTGACTGTATGCGATGAAAGGCGCTGAAGGTACCCCCGGGCAGCAGAAAATAGATGGCCGTACTATGGCTGCGGTCACCTGAGAACCTGGGATGGAGAGCGGCA
>JBCBHI010000115.1:0-9559 GCA_038525885.1 Bacteroidota bacterium | reverse complement strand
ACTGCGAACCCCCGAGTGATTGTCTGCCGCAGAAAGCTCCACGGTGGTTCTATCCGAAATAAATACCCGGCCACGGTTTTGGTATTGGTCACCTACTATGGTAGCTACCACTTCGGGTGGATTTTTATCCAGGTAAAAAGGGTACTCTTTTACACTTTCAGCATTACCCACGCGGTCTACCGAGTAGTATCTCAGCACATGGTTGCCATCAGCCAAAGTCTGGAAAGGGATTCCGTTCCGGTAGGGGCGCATTTCAGCACTGTCCAAGGCGTAGTATATCCTGCTGATGCCTGAGGCAGGGTCTTCTGACAACAGAGTAATCTGAGCCCTGGAAGAAAGAATGTTGCGGGTATACTCCCCGTCCAGGGCGTGTGCCGTTACCGGTGGAGTGACGTCTACGTCGAATACAAACTCTTGGGGCTCTTCTACATTGCCCACAAAATCAACTGCGTAGACTCGCAACACATGCCTAGCGTTCTTTTCCAGTGCCAGCGTGTCTTTGTATTCCTGGTAGGCATTTCCGTCTACCGAAACATAAATGGCTTGTACGCCCGAGCCACCGTCCGTAGAGGTGGCGCTTACCTTCAGGCCAGGGCCGTAGAAGGGATTGTCTGCCGCGGTAGAACGCTCCGCCGTATTGAATTGGATGGCTGTGATGGGAGCCAGCCCGTCCCGCCAAACCGGGTATTTGATTTCAACCTGAGGTCGAACCTGCTCCTTCGTTTCATTATTCACTGCCCAGTTACTTCGTATCCAGTTGATACCCTCGGTGTCCAGATACATCGGATCACCGTATTCGGGTACTTCACTTTTCAGACGTCTGGAATCTGAAGCATCGGGTGTGGTGGCAATGAAAATATAAACGGGTAGTTCGGCAGGCCAGTATAGACGTCCCTCGTTAGAGGTATAGTGCTGTTTGGTATGGCTCAATAGTTCCTGACCAATCGATAAATTTAGAGTAATTGTTAGGGCAATAAAGGATAGAATGCCTCTTCGTGCGTGCATAGCCTTTTCGTAGATGGAATATTATTAATCGTCGAATTTTACCGCATGAAGATGCTACTTTTGCCACATTCGCAGGATAATTTTAGGTAGACGCATGCAAATCATCGATGAAGGTAAGAAATACAGTATTTATTGTATTTTTTCTATGGGCAACTAACACCCATCTAGCCCAAGGAAGTACAAATCAACCCTCTGATTCTCTGGCACTTATCTATTATCAAGAAGCAGATTCATTACTGCTCTTTAACCGATATGATAGTGCAAGAAAGTACCTGCTTTTGGCAGAAGAATATTATGGCAATTTTGAAAACTGGGAAGGATATGTAAACACGAAAAACAAACTTTCAGAATATTATGCCGCTCTCTTTGAACTCAAAAAGGCTGAAAATGAGGCCCGAGCGGCCTTAAAACTTGCCCGAGAGCATTTAGGAGAAAATACTCCACAAGAAGCAGAAGCACTTAGTAACATTGGGAACGTCCATTATCTTACAGGACAGCACAATCAGGCACTTGAGAACTTCCAGGCGGCTTTGGCCATCACGGAAAAGCTAGACGAGGAGGAGAGTGAATTCCGATATTCGGCGCCTGCCAACCTAGGTTTAGGTAATGTATTTTATGGCAAATATGAGTACGCTGATGCTTTCGTCTATTTTAATAATGCCCTGGAAAAAAACCGGGAATTGTTGGGTGATGACCACCCCTATGTTGCCAATAGTTACCTCAGCCTAGGGAACCTGTACCGGAATAAGGGTAGCTATATCCGTGCCCAGGAGAACTATGAGATTGCCCTGGAGATCAACAAAAATTACTTTGGTGAGAATCACCCGGACGTAGCCAATGCCTACGTGGGCTTGGGAGATGTATACCAGAACAATGGCGCCTATGATATTGCTATGCAATACTATAAGGAGGCGCTCATCATTTATAGCCAATTCCTAAATCCGAAGGATCCTAAGTTTGGTCAGGTATGGCTAGGCATGGCGGATGTCTACAAAAACCAGGAGAATTTTCCTCTGGCCATGGAGTATTACCATAAGGCCCTGGAAAATTATAAAAACTCCATCGGTGAAGTACACCAGAATACCATCCAATGCTACCTGGGTATTGGGAACACCTATATGTACCAGGAGAAGTTTATTGAGGCACTTGAATATTACAATGATGTGCTGGAGATCAATTACTTCCTGGTGGGTGAAAACCACGTAAATACCTCGGCTGCTTACAATAACCTGGGGTCGATTTACTATTTCGCCGGGCAATTCAATAACTCCATCAAGTTCTTTGAAAAGGCACTGGCCATTGACGTCAACATCCACGGTACGGATCATCCCAATGTAGCCAATGCCTTCTATAATCTGGCGCGGGTAAATGGAGAAATAGGCAAGACGGTACTGGCACTGGAATATGTGCAGCAGGCGATCAACAGTAGCATCATTGATTTTGAAGATCAGAACTTCTTCGTGAACCCTGCACTGGCCAACTTCTTCGATACCAAGGATTTGCTCTGGTACCTCCGCTTCAAGGGGGAAATGCTGGAGGCAGGGTTTAAGGAAGCCGCCAACATGAAGGGGTTGGATATTGCTTTGCATAGCTTCATTTTGAGCGACAGCCTGGTGGAGCAGGTACGACAATCCTATACGGACCGGAAAGACCAGATTGAGCTGGGCAAATTGGCGGATAAGATTTATGAATCTGCTGTGCGTTCCTCTTATTCCCTGCTGGAGTTGCTGGATGAAAGCAACGTGACGCAAATAGACCAGGACGCGGTATTGGCGGAGAAAATCAAAGAGTATCAGAACAATTACTTCTTCTTCACGGAGCGTAACAAAGGAGCCGTCTTGTTCTCCTCTATTGCCGAAGCCAATGCCAAGTCCTTTGGCGGCTTGCCTGATTCGGTATTGGCTTTGGAACTGGAGCTGAAGGTTGCCATTCAACAATACACGCAAGAACTCGCGGCCAACCCTGATAGTACCCTACAGGCAAAGTATCAGCAACTTCTATTCAATGCCAACCGGGATTATGAGAACCTGATTGCCCGGATGGAAGCGGAATATCCTAAATATTATGAGCTGAAGTATGATGTAGAGGTGGCCTCCGTAGAGGAGATTCAGGAATTCCTTTCGGATAGCACCATGATGATCTCCTACTTCGTGACGGATGATCTGATCTATGCCAACTACATCACCAAGGATGATTTTCAAATACACCGTACCCGTAAAAGCGGTCGGTTTGACGATTGGATAAAGGGCTACCGAAACTCGTTGGTGTACCAACTAGACGAGGCCTATTGGGAGATTGCTCCCAAGTTGTATGAGCAACTTTTCCCTGGGGAAATCCCCGAGGAGGTTAACCGGTTGCTCATAGTGCAGGATGGAGTGATGTCTACCGTTCCTTTTGAGGCCTTACCCACCGAGAATATAGAGGATCATTATGCCCTGGGGTATAAGGAATACCCATACCTGATCAAGGACTACGCCGTGAGCTACACGTACTCGGCCAATCTGCTGCACCGCATTTTCCAAAACGAAAGTACAGTACAAGAGAAAGCCCCAGTGGCCAGTGCAATTATGGCTCCCGTGGAGTTTGACGGCCACCAATTGCAAATACTTAGAAGTATAAGGCACGAAACCAAAAATGAACCTATTGCCTTGCCTAACGCCCGTGAAGTAGCGCAGGCGGGTACGCTCCCCCCACTACCCGGTACCAAGGAAGAAGTAGAACAGATTTCCAAGTACTTTATGGATAGCCAGCAGGAGACTAACCTCATGCTCTATGATTCTGTGCAGGAAGACTTTGCCGAACAGGGTCACTGGGCGGACTATAACTACCTGCACATTGCTAGTCATGGATTTGTAAACCAGGAGGAGCCAGAGTTCTCCGGCATTTTCCTAGCTGCACCTCATGCTAACAGTAAGGCCGACGGAGTTCTGTTCTCCGGTGAAATTTATTCCCTGGCCCTCAATGCGGAAATGGTGACCCTGAGCGCCTGCGAAACCGGATTGGGTAAAGTATCTCGGGGAGAAGGCCTTTTGGGTCTGAGTCGGGCACTAATCTATGCTGGAGCCAAGAATCTAACGGTGTCACTTTGGAAGGTATCGGATACCTCTACCCGGGACCTAATGATTGCCTACTACAAGCAGTTTGCCGGAGAACAAGTTCCTGAAGACCGGTTTGAGTCCCTGGACTATGCAGATTATTTGAGGAAGGCCAAGCTGGAACTGATAGGAACGGATGAGTTTGCTCATCCTTACTATTGGAGCCCCTTCGTCCTTATTGGGAAGTAGTCAGCTTCCCAGTATTACCCAACCAAAAAGCCCCTCTTCGGAGGGGCTTTTTAGGTATCATTTGTGTTAATAAGTAAAGAAGGAAGGGTTAGATCAGGGTTAGGATTTTGTGTTTGTTCCCAAATGTTATGTTACAAATATGCTCCTCGGCTCAGGGCATTCCTATTTCACTACCTTTCATCGTATTTCATAGTATTTCACTTAGCTACTGGCCGACACTTTTTCAATCTTCAGAATTGCTACCAAATCCTTTCAAAATTTACCTAGAATAGGCTTATACATTTGGGCCAACAATCAGTTATAACTCCGCAACAAAAGAGTAACCGATGCAAAAACGTAGTTGGATGATGGGGCTGATCCTTTGCTTGAGCACCTTGGCCTGGGCTCAAGGACCCAAAGGGATTCTGACCGGAACCATTGTAGATGAAGCTTCCCAAACTCCTTTGGGTTATGCTACTATCGCCTTGCTGTCACCAGCCGATTCTTCTGTAATGGAAGGAACGGTGACGGACTTGGACGGTAATTTCCGTCTGGAGGTAAAACCAGGAACGTATTTGGCCCGGCTCGATTTCCTCTCCTACAACTCCAAGTTCATTCCTGGGGTAGTCGTTAACCGTGGAGAGAATTCGCTCGGTACGCTCACGATGACGGAGCAAGCCGTGGCCTTAGAGGGTGTAGAGGTGCGTGGCGAACGCAGCCGGGTTACCATGGCCCTGGATAAGAAAATGTATTCGGTAGGCGATGATCTGGCCAATATAGGAGGTTCCGTTTCGGATGCTTTGAATAACATCCCCTCCATCACGGTAGATGTGGATGGGGGAATCAATCTGAGGGGCAGCAGCAACGTTCGCATTCTCATCAACGGAAAACCCTCAGGGTTGGCAGGCCTTAGCAGTGCCGAAGCCTTGCAGACCCTGCCCTCGGATATTGTGGAGCGTGTAGAGGTAATTACCAACCCCTCCGCCCGGTACGATGCGGAAGGCCAGGCGGGCATCATCAACATCATTCTGAAAAAGGAAAAAGAGCAAGGATTCAACGGCTCCATCAACCTATCGGCAGGTTGGCCTTGGCAAGGTACGGGCTCTATCAACGCGAATTATCGGCTCAATAAGGTGAACATCTTTGGTTTGTACAGTTTTAACTACCGAAGCAGTCCGGGAGGAGGCACGACCTCCCGGACCACCACCCAGCCCATAACGGAGACCTTGGACCAAGTACAGTTGTATCAGCGCGCTAACTTGAATAATACCTTCCGAGGCGGATTGGAATACTTTCTCAACGACTACAATACCCTGAGTGGCTCAGTGGTTTACCGACTGGGCCAGGGTACTACGGATAGTGATGTGGATTTCTTCACCTATGATGCGGACGGCTTACTGGTAGGTGCAGCTGCCCGTGATGGCCTGGAGAGTGAGGATGAGCCTAATCTGGATGTGAACCTGAATTACACCCGTACCTTTGCCGAGGAAGGCCGGGAGCTTACCGCCCAGTTCCAATACGGCAATGGCGTGGAGGAAGAACTGTCGGATATCACTGAGCAAGAACTATCACTAGACTTGGAGCCGCTTACCGGGGTTGATCCTCTGTTGCAGCGGAGCTACACCCGGGAGGGGTCAGCCAATACCCTCACGTCCGTAGACTACATTCACCCCTTCCCCTTCGGCGGTACCTTCGAGGCTGGGTACCGCGGCACTACCCGTAACATTAGCAACCGGTACCTGCTAGAGCAGTTCGATGCCACCAACGGCTGGGAAACGCTCAATAACCAAGCGGATGACCTCAGCTATGACGAGAGCATCCAGGCGGGCTATGTGATCTACGGGCAAGAATGGGAGAAAATCAGCCTGCAAGGTGGCCTGCGTGCAGAATACACGGACATATCCATTACCTCCTTGGAAACTAGCCAGTCGGCCGAAAAGAACTACCTGAATTTCTTCCCAAGCGCCTTTTTCACGTACCAACCCAACGCTATGGATAGTTGGCAGGTGAGTTATTCGCGCCGGGTACGGCGTCCACGTTTTAGGCAGCTCAACCCGTTCTCGGGCTTCTTCAACTCACAAAGCGTACGCCTGGGCAATCCCGATCTGAATCCCGTGTTCACCCATTCTATGGAGGTAGGGTATCTCCGCAATGGAGAGACCGCCACGCTGATGTCCAGCGTGTACTACCGCCAGTCTACCGGAGTGGTGGAATACATTACTACCTTCCAGGATAGCCTTACGGTGAGCCGCCCGGTAAACTTAGCCGTACGGAATGCCTACGGCTTAGAGATAGGCACCTCAGTAGATGCTACGAATTGGCTAAGAATGGACGCTGATTTGAATTTTTTCCGGGCCATCACCGAAGGCACTTTTGAAGGGCAGGAGTTCAATGCAGACGCTTTCAGCTGGAGTGGTCGTTTCAATGCCAATATGCGGTTCAAGCCCGTGAATACCCAAGTGGTGTTCAACTACCGGGCTCCACAGAATACTACCCAAGGCCGGCGGTTGGCGGTTTGGAATCTAGATTTGGTTGCCAACAAGGATATCCTGGATAAGAAGGGAACCCTTTCCTTGCGGGTACGCGATGTGTTCAATACCCGGATTCGCCGTAGTGAGACTATCGGAGAGGATTTCTTCCAAACCAGTAGCTTCCAGTGGCGGCGGGGTCAGCAGGTTACCCTCAGCTTTGTGTACCGCATCAACCAGAAGAACCGCGAGCGCAACCGAGGTCGTGGACGTGGAGACCAGGGGGATAGCGGTAGCTTCGACGACGAGGATTTTTAGGCAGAGACCGCTCCATTATCGGTTAGGTTTCTGACAATTCCAGAAACCTAACCGCTACAAATTTCCTCCTCGGTTCTTCATTCTTTTGGTATTGCTGGGGGCTTCTGTAGTTTCGTCTGAAACACCATCACGAAACTGAATTATGATCCCTTCGGCGGACCGATTGCAAACCGTCACCGAGTACTATTTCTCCCGAAAGCTGGCAGAAATCCGCCAGATGATCGCTGAGGGCAAACCTGTGATCAACCTCGGCATTGGCAACCCAGACTTGCCCCCACCCCCAGCGGTAGTCGACCGTCTGCAATCCACAGCCAGCTTGCCAGACAGCCATGGCTATCAGCCCTATCAGGGTTTACCCGCCTTGCGAGAGGCTATGGCCGCTTGGTACCAAACCACCTACGGCGTGGTGCTCGATCCTGCCACGCAAGTTCTCCCGCTTATGGGGAGCAAGGAAGGCATCTTTCACGTCAGCATGGCGTTTGTCAATCCTGGAGACGGAGTCCTGATACCCAACCCTGGGTACCCTACCTATGCCGCCGTTTCCCGCCTGGTAGGCGCAGAAGTATTCACCTATTCTTTGCGTGCAGACCAGGATTGGCAGATCGATATAGAGGCCCTCCGTAAGTTGCCCCTGGACCGGATCAAGCTTTTCTGGCTCAATACCCCCCATATGCCCACCGGGCAAGTACAGTCTACGGCCACCCTGAAAGCTTTGCTAGCCCTGGCGAAGGAGCATAACTTTCTGGTAATCAATGACAATCCCTATAGCCTCATCCTTTCTGAGCAGCCCCACAGTCTGTTGCAGCTGCCCGAGGCCCACGGGCAGGTACTGGAACTGAACTCCCTCAGCAAGTCCCACCACATGGCAGGCTGGCGCGTGGGTTGGCTAGCAGGGCCTGCAGCCTACGTCAAGACTGTGTTGCAGGTCAAGAGCAACCAGGACTCCGGCATGTTCAAGGCAGTACAGGAGGCGGCAGTGGCTGCCCTTCAGACGCCTATGAGCTGGCATGCCGAACAAAATGCTATCTATAGCCGCCGCAAGGCCAAGGCGGTGCAGCTGCTCACCCAGTTGGGGTGCACTCCCCTAGCCCACCAGCAAGGTATGTTCGTGTGGGCCACCTTGCCCACCGGGCAAACCAATGCCGAAGACTTTGCTGATGGTTTACTGTACAACCAGCACGTGTTTGTGCCCCCCGGCACCATATTCGGCACTGAAGGCCAAGGGTATGTACGGGTTTCCCTTTGCGTACCCGAAGCCACCTATGACCAAGTAATCCAACGTATCGCATGAAACTCACCGTGATTGGCCTGGGCCATATAGGAGGTACCCTGGCCAAAACCCTCAAAAAGGTGCACCCTTCCACCCAGGTAATGGGCGTAGACAGCAATCCCGATCACGTGACCGAGGCCCTATCCGCCGGGTGGATAGATACATCCGGCAGCCTAACCGAGGCGGTAGCGTGGGCTGAGGTAGTTGCCTTGGCCATCCCCGTGGCGCCCATGAAAACCCTCCTGCCCCAAGTACTAGATTCCCTTGCGCCCGGAGCTTGGGCTTTTGATTTAGGATCTACCAAACTGGCTATTTGCGAGACCATTGCTCAGCACCCCAAGCGCTCCCAGTTTGTGGCGGCCCACCCCATTGCCGGTACCGAAAACTCTGGCCCGACCGCCGCCATGGATGACCTGTTTCAGGGCAAACGGATGATCCTCTGCGAAACCGACAAGTCCCACCCTGAGGCCGTACAGCACCTTGAGCAGCTTTGCCAGGCTATGCAGATGGACCTCTTGTACATGGGTGCGCAAGAGCATGACGAGCATCTGGCCTACATATCCCACCTCTCCCACCTTACCTCCTTTTCCTTAGCGCTGTCCGTACTGCAAGCCGAAAAGTACGAGGACATGATTTTCCAATTTGCCGGGTCAGGTTTTGCCAGTACCGCCCGTTTAGGCAAAAGCTCCCCCGATATGTGGACTTCCATTTTCCTGGAGAATAAAGAACCCCTGCTCCGGGTCCTCAGCACCTACACCGACATGATCGGCCACTTTCGGCAAGCCATCGAAAACGACGACCCAATAGCCTTGCAGCAACTCATGACCGAGGCCAACGACATCCGCCGCATCCTGGAAGGAAAAACTAGTAAATGAGATAATGGGGTAATTTGATAATGCGGAAATGTGACAATTACTTGATGAGATGATGGATCGATGAGCCGATGAGATAATGTGCTACCCTTCGAGGCCCCTCAGGGTAAAATGCGGCAATTTGAGGAGGATTCAATGCGACAATGAATTGTCAATTATCCATTGTCAACTATCAATTACCATCGTCTCTGCTAGAAACAAAAAAGCCCGCCCCATAGGGCAGGCTCACAGTTTTTATCGGCTATCCGCAGGTCAATTTCTCACTTCCCGCTTCTAGCTTCTCACTTCTATTATCCAATATTGGTGTATACTCCCTGCACGTCGTCGTCGTCTTCCAGCTTATCCGTGAGCTTTTCTATTTCC
>JBCBHI010000114.1:0-9602 GCA_038525885.1 Bacteroidota bacterium | reverse complement strand
GGGCTCCGTCCGAGCCCATTTGGTCCCGTCGCGCACGTATCTCCCTATTCAGTTCCTCATCAAATTCAATGGTGTCCTTAGGATTCTGAAGGGTATCCTGGTAGGACTTGATTTTATATGGGACGTTGGCGTACACAAAGGTTTCCTTACCAAAGTAGGTAGCCAATTGCCCGGGATAATAGTCCTCGATAAACTCCAGAAACTTGAGCAGATAGATGATTTGATGATCGCCCCAGTACCCTATGTAGGACCAGGGGTCATGGGGCTCTATGGTTTCCCAGTCAAACCCATCCTTGGTGACCCGGTACGGGTTGTACCCTTCGAACGTACTGGCATTGAGGAACTTGAGAATCATGCCCTCAATGAATTCCGGATAGGCGTGGGCCAGGGCTTCCCAGTTTTGGAAGATATCCCGCCAGTTGCCTTCGTAGTCCAGGATTTTCGAGCCGTCTACTTCGCTGCGGGTATTGATGCTAAAGCGGTTCCAAGGGCGGCTGGGGTCTCCGTGCCTACGGCTAAACTTGAGCGGTAGGTATTCTATGGCTAAACGAATGAAATCAAGGTCGGAATGCCCCAGCGCCTTGGATTTAAGTTCTTGATAGGTGAATACATCCTTGAGCTGATCCAGTTCCTCCTTGATACGGTGATACAAGGGTTGGCTCATTTGCCGGATGTACTTCACAAAGTCCCATTTCTCAATGGTGTAGTTGGCATCAAAAATACCCCCACGCATAATGTTGAAGAGGGTATTGGAATAGTGGCGGGCGTTGCGGTTGGGGTGAGCCCCCAGCTGCATCCCGTCCGAGGCAGACACCAGATTCTTTAGGCGCTGCGAGCCCAAAGCCACATCCGTGGCAATTTCGGCTTGCAGATCCTCCCCATCCTTGATACGCTTGGCCATAGCAGCTACCTCAGAGGGCCCTTGGTTTACGTTGGCCACAATGCACCAGCTTTGGTGTTGCCCGGGCGTCAGCTCCACTTCTTGGTTCAGGAAGTAGGCGCCTTTATCTGCTTTAATGTCTGTTTCTTGGGTTACCCTACCGGTTTCGCGGAAACCCCGTAGCTGTTGGGAAGAAACCAGATAGGTGGGATTCTCCAATCCCATGGACCAAGCCATATTGCACTTAAGGGCCTCGCTGGGTTCGGCCCGGTCCACGATGATGGCGCTGAGGCCATACAGGCCCATCCCGCAGGATGTATCCAACTCACTGCGTTTGTAAGCATCTACCAGATTGCTCACGCGGGTTTGCAGGTCAGCATTGACCCCGTGGGGTACCAGGTTTTGGATGCCGTCCAGCACCTTGACGGTCACGGTATCTTCCGCGTGATTGGTCAGCCGAGAGGTTCTTACGAACCCGAATTGATTGCTAGAGCTCCATTCGTATTGAAAGGCCAGCCCCAGATCATGGTTAATTTCTTCAAAGAGTAGCTTGTTGCCCAAGCTAATCTTATACAGGTTTCGTTGGCAACGGTAGCGGCCCTCTCCCCGAATAGAGAAAGGCTCCCATAGATGATCGGTACCCGCTTTGGTGACCCAAAAAATAGACTTACTACCCGTAGTATCGGCTAGTTCGGTGAGCTTGTCATCGGTGTAGTACGGAAACAAAGCAAAGTCTGAGTTTTTCCTACCGGCCGTGAGCCCTCCGTTGCTGGATATAAACATCCAGTGGTTGGAGTCGCTTACGATACTCATGAAAAAAGGAGGCATCTGATCGTGGTTGGAGATCCGGTAATAGGCTTCATTACCGAGGGTAACCATTTGAAGATCAATCTCTTTAGTGCCAGTTTCTTCAGCAGTCAACATAATGTGGGTGTAGTAGAAATGCGTTCGTTGATGAAAATCAAGAAGGAAGGTGAGCGGGCTGGGGAACGGGCCCCAACCCACTCAAAAGCGTAAGTCAATGGCTAATCCGAAAGGGATTACTCAGGACAAGTTTGGTTAAAGTTCACCGTAGCGAAATCTCCTTCACCGAAGTTGTGCGACTGCCAGTTGCCCTCGAAGGAGTCCTTACTCCACAACCAGTAAAGGTCTAGAGTAGCAGGCGCCCCATCAGGGAAGAAGAACTCGCCTTCCCAGGTACCGTCCATATCATCATCATTGGGCTGTACGGAGATACCTGGTACGGTAGACCAGTCCCCTGCAGGCCATACCATCATGTCTACCGCATCATCATTGGCCGATACGATGGACATCCGCATGGTTTGGTTATCCACGTTCACGATGGTCACCAATACCTCAGAGTTCTCGTCACCACCAAAGTGCTTCACCGAAGTGCTGCAATACTCGGTAGCTTCACCGCCACCGCCGTCACCACCACCATCAGAGGAGGTTTTAACTAGGCTCACGTTATCAATGATCACAATACCTACATCGGCACCCATATCGAAAAGGACCCGGCTATTGGCGTTGCCAAAATCAGCAGAGGATAATTCAACAGTGAACTCGGTAGGAGTTGTAGTCAGGTTGATGGTTTCTACTGCAGCTGTCCAAGGATCTTGGTTCAACCCAATACCTGCTACCATAGTCCGGTCCCCACCTGAGAAAGCAGTAAACTTCAACTCATAGGTCTCGCCTTGCACAATTTCCAAACCATAACTCAGGTTCACGTCAAAGGCATTCCCCGCAGTTTCCACATTGGCATACTGGTAGCTATTGGTACCCAGGGTACGGACTTGCAAGGCATTGCCACTCCATCCGGCACCACCGTCCTCGAAACCACTGTCACCGATCAGGCCGCCGTCATTCGCAGTACCACCATCCCAGGTTACGGTCACCTTACGGGTTACTTCCGCAGCGGCGTTGCCCGCAGCGTCACTTACATTATAGGTTACCGTATAGGTTCCTGGCAGCGCCGTGTTTACACCGTCAGAATTAACCACGATGTTCGCCGAGATATCACCATCTACATCATCGGTTGCCATAGCGCCAGCATCCATGTAGGTGCTACCCAACTCAATGGATACAGAATCCTCTCCCGTCAGCGTAATGGTGGGGGCGGTTTCATCTACGGTTACTTCCAAAGCAATGGTAACGGTGGCCGTGGCCGTATCTGCATTCCCAGCATCATTGGTAGCAATCAGCATTACCGTGTAGTCGCCATCTTCCGCATACGTATTGGTAGGATTTTCGTCAGCAGAGCTATTGCCATCACCAAACGTCCAAGCGTAGGTGGTGGCATTTTGTGAGGAGTTGGTAAAAGTAACGGTCCCCGTAGCATTGTCCACAGCACTAGTGAACTCAGCCATTACCTCAGGTAGCATGGCTTCTGGGTCACAGGACGTGAACAGAGTTACCGACCCCAAGGTGAGGGCCAGCATTGCATTTTTCAATAGTAGTTTCATTCGTATTAATTATTTAGAAAATCAATTGTATACACGCACATAGTCAATCAGCATGGTCTGAGGGAATACAGTCTCCTCATTGGGCGCACCCAGGAAGTTGCCCCCCACCGCTACATTGATCAGGATGTAAAAGGGCTTGTCAAACACCCAATCTCCCGTCACATCTTCAGGAGTAATCTGATTGTACAGCACATCATCCACGTAGTAGTTGATGTAGTCAGGCCCCCACTCTATTCCGAAAATGTGAAAGCCCGTATCGAAGCGGTCGTTGGTCAGGGTGTACTCCTTAGAAATGGCCTCACCCCCAGAATACCCCGGGCCGTGCACACTCCCTACAATGGTAGTGGGCTCCTGACCACGGAATTCCATGATGTCAATTTCTCCGGCTCCGGGCCATTCATTTTCATCAATATCCGCGCCCAGCATCCAGAAAGCAGGCCATATCCCTTGCCCCCAGGGCAGCTGAATTCGGGCCTCAAAACGTCCATATTGTTGCTCAAACAAGTCTTTGGAAAGTAAGCGAGCCGAAGTATAGCCAGCCCCTTCAAAGGATTCTTCCAGAGTAGTAATCACCAGGTTGCCGTTCTCTATCCGTACATTCTCAGGCCGGTCTGTGTAGTATTGCAACTCTTGGTTGCCCCAGCCGTCACCATTGGGGCCCCGGCCTATATCAAAGGTCCACACGTTTTCATCTGGCTTGCCCACTTCCATAAACTCCTGGGCTAGTACCAGATTATCCAGCGTGGTGACCACTTGCGTATCGTCACATTGAGTAAGCGTAGCAATCAAGGCGAACGAAAGCCCCAACTTTACCATCGGCTGTATGCCTTTCATCTTGAATAATGGAATTCGATTCATCTTGATTAATTATTCGCTGTAGAAATACATGTTGTCCACCAACAACTCTGAGATAGAGCCATCGGTCACAAAAATGATTTGGGCCATATTGCTACGGCTGCCTAGGCCAAAGTTGGCAAGCGGGATATCCAGGCTTATCCATTCGTCTCGCGCCAACTGATTGGAGCTAATGATGATGCTCCCAGAAGAATCGTTGTTGCCGCCAAAGGCACCGTCGGGCCCAAAATCTCCCAGTTCTATTCGTATAAAGTCTCCCGGATCAATATTCTCAGGAGTTCGCACATCTATATGCAGGTGAGACATGCCGGAAGCATTCACCGTGGGGTTTTTGAACTCCGTACCCACGAAATTCAGCTCGGTATACCGGATCACATTATCCCCGTCGATGTTCAGGTCATTTTGCCCCTGCGTAGTCTGGAAGGGCGCCCAATAGCCGTTGTAGAAGTCGACATTGATGTTCTCATACGCATCACTGAAAACTGAAATCACATCGGCTGCCGCCTCGGTAGGCGTAGGAGCCGGATCGAAAGCCCCGGTAGAGGTAAGCTCCAGCGAGCCAGCCGCCGGCACTCCGCCCAGACTAGCCGTGATGGTAGTGGTACCTTGGCCCAATACCGAGATCACCCCAAGGGCATTCACCGTCGCCACCGAACCGTCAGAAGAACTGAAGGTGAAATAGGAAGGCGACGCCCCCACCGTTTGGTTGGTGCCGTCAGCCAGGTTGTACGTTTGCGTAAGCCCGGTTACTGAGGGGCTAGAGCCCGTAAAGCTAGTCTCGGCCACGTCTAGGCCATTCAGGATGGCCGGGCGAGGCTGCGCTACCGTTCCCAGTTTTTCAAACTGCAATTCATCAATCCAGAAGGTATAGCCTTGGCCAGTAAGCCCCTCAGGCCGTGCCCCGGTAGAGTACCAGAACAAGCCTTGCTCACGGGTAAGCTTAGCCGGGTCCGGAATAGGAATCACGTACTTCTGCCAGGTAGTACTCAGGCGTAGGTTGAATACCGTAGTCTGGTAGGTATTGTCCCCAAAGTCGTTCCCGAACCCTATCTCATTGATAAAGGTGGATTCGCTTCCTTTGGCCCAGAAAGTGAGCGCATCGAATCCCGTAAGATTCCGGCCGCCGTAGTCCGGGAAAATCGCTCCTGCGAAGTTCCCATCTGGGTCATCTCCATTCGGCACATCGAACCGCATAGAGGCCGTACCCTCATAAAACACCTCGTTGTCTACCGTGAAGGCCCCGAAGTTGGACCCATCAAAGGGCAGGTACTCCAACCCTCCGCTGAACCCGTCTAGAAAGACCGTTCCGTTTTCCGGGAAGCCCGCAAAGTCCACCTCGTTCGAGGCCGTCCAACATCCACTCAATAGCACGAGTCCGCTGCCAAAGAAGAAGAGTTGCTTCAGTTTGATCAGTGATGTATTCATGGCGCTATTCATTATTTTCCTAGGTTGATGTTTAGGTAGGTTCTGAATTCCCACTCGTTACCGTTGGGGAACCCTACCGGGCTTATGATGGGGTTCTCCGCAAATTCTTCAGCCTCCAGAGGCAGATAGCGGGGAGAATACTGGTCTAGAGACCTCCAGGTAAACATGACGCCCAATTGGGTGCTGGATAGCAAAAACCAGTCAGGCTTGGAGATGGACGTGGAGATATCCGCCATCAGCTGTAGTGGGAAAGTCAGGTTAAAATCACGGTGGTAGTCAAAAGGCCCCCAGTCGTTCACCCGCACATGCGACTGCACCTTCAGCTTTCTGTAGATCATCCGGAAGTCACCTCCGTAGCGCTCTACCGTTCGGGGGTCAGGTCCGTTGGCCTGTCCGTTACCGCCGTAGGCATTCACTATAATGCCTAGCTCGGGGCTCAGTTTGGACACAAACCGGCCGTTTACTTCCCACAGATCCAATGCAGGGGGTGCACCGTCAGCAGCCGTAGGTATCCGGCTGTTGCCCGGGAAAATCACCGCCGCATCCTGCGAGGTAGGCAAGTGGCGGTACACGAAACCTAGGCTTGCGGCAAAGGGCGCATCCTCCGACCGGTCATTATCCCACTCGTACATCCAAGTGCCAGGCGTAGGGTCAAAGGTCAGCAAGATCTCCCCCGCAATGGTCTCGCGGTTGGCCCGCACCACAAAGGGGTCCTGCAGGATGTTCCGCAGCCGGGCAGGGCTGTTCTCCTGCAAGGCAAACAGCGGCACAGGGCCTACCAGCGGCTGCTGCCACATGAAATTGGGCGCAATCTGGATGGGGCCTAGCGTGTAGGTAAAGCCCGCCAGGGCAATGTTCTTATTCCCAGAGCCGCTGTCCTTCAGCCGCCACCCCGTGAACGTCTGGGTGAGGTCTGCTCCCCCGTTGGCCACCAGACCTTGAGAGGCCGCCTGGGCATAGGCGTTGAACTTACCCCCGGTGTAGGTGATTTTGATTTTGCCACCCCAGGTATCATCAAACTGCACATTGTCCGTGAAAACCGTGTAGTCATCCGCAGTACCTTCTACAAACTGGAACTCGCGGCCCACCAGTGGCTGGCCGCCCCAGATGCCGCCTACTTCCACCTCCAGGTTATCTACCAATTCACGCGCAGCGTACAAGCTTACCCGGCGGGTTTTAGGTTGCGGTATCGCAATCGAACTGATCGCCGAACCCGGTTCGTCCAGGTCTTCATGGAACATGCCCGCAAAGTCAAAGCCCGCTACTTCCTTCTCGTATTTCACCAGTACCGCCGGGTTCGCACCCCACCACAGCTCCGGGCCAAAGGCCACCTTCAGGCCGTTCAGCGCCCGCTTACCCGTAATCTCAAAACCGTTCGGGGCCAGCCCATTATAGATGTCGATGTTGGGTCCGTAATTGGCCTCAGGATACAGGCCAAAGAAGTCACCCTCGTAGCCCCAGTGGTAGTGGCCCGTCCGGTAAAACCCTTTCAGGTTGAAGAAACGGTTGTCCCAGCTATAGTCCGCCTGATACACCTGAAAGCGGTCAGGCACCGTCAGTATATTGTTTCCGCCCAAGGTCAGCACCTGCTGCGTCCGTCCGCGGTTTTCATAGAATATCTCGTTGATGGGGTTCAGCGCCACATTCCCCAGAATGTTGAACACCACATTGGCCCGTACACTCGCCTCCGGCTTAGCCTCTATCCCGATGAAGTAGGACTCCATCCGGTCAAAACCTTGCTGGTTAGGGTACACGGGGTTAGCCAGATCCGGGCTTTCAGGGGTGGTAGTAAGCGTACCACCGGTCAGGAATGTGGTAAAATTGGCACTGATCTGGCTAATGCGAACCTTACCGCCTCTCTCCCCCAGCAAGGAAGCCTTATCTCCCCGCGCTTTTATCACCGCATCCATCAGGCGCACACTGGTGAAGTGATCATGGATCGTTTCCAAATTCACTCCATCAGCATAGGGGTTCAGCTTGTGGGCTTCGGCCAGCGTGTAGTAGGCCGCTCGGGGATACAGTTGGTACAACCCACGCGAGTCAGTCTGGCCCTTAGCACAGATACCAAACCACTCCTCATTCATGTTATTCTCCCCTGCCTCAAAGTCCCGCAGGTACCCGCCGTTGGGCCAGCTGGCATTGTTATCATGTACATCCAGGTTCTTCGTCTGTCCGTATTTCCACCAGCCATCGCTAAACTGGAAAGTAAATCCCCCGATGGAATTATTGGACTTACCCAGACCCGCAGCATTCTCATAGATCTCCCGCCAGTTACCTAGCATATAGTAGGCCTGCGACTCCTGGTCCTCCTTACTCTCTACCGCATTGTAGGCATCCGCCCCAAACTCCGTAAACATGATGGGCTTACCGTACTCCCGGCGTACCCGCTCAAAGGCATCACCAAAGCCCACACCCCGGTACATATTCGTACCGAAAATGTCAATGTCCGGGCACTCCTCTACTATGATCTCCATAAACAGCAGGTCGCCATTACAGATCGCAATGGGGTGCGAACTGTCCACCTGCTTCATCGCCACCGCTGCCTCGTTGAACAGCTGATACATCGCCCGCGCCCGTATGGTCGACTTCCGGTCCTGCTCAGGGATATCCTCCGTTTCGGCACCTTCCCAGAAGAGGCCGTAGTTGTTCTCATTACCCAGCAGAAACAACAACAACCCCGGTGTATCCTTGTATTCCGCCACTAGCTCCGTAGTCTCCTTCAGGAGCAACTCCCGCACCCGCGGATCAGAATACTCCGTATTGGCATACCAGGCTCCGTCCAACGACAGACCGTACCTACCAAAGGAGTGGTTCAGCATCGTGTAGATACCGTACTCTTCATAGATGTAGGTAATCCACTTAGTAGGCACCCCCGTGTACATCCGTACCGCGTTCACCCCCATGTTTACCAGAAAGGACATCTCATAGTCCAAGGCACCTTTGATTACCTCTTCCGGCTGATTCCAAAGACTGTATGAATAGTTGGTACCAATAGGGAAGTAATCCCAGTTCATACCATTAATCATAAAGTCCTCCCCATCAACCACTAACTTCAATCCTTCTCGGTTGTCCACTATCGATACCCTATTGCCCTGCTGTGCAAGGGCCCAGGTAGTGGTCATAGAGAAGACCAGCAGTAGCATTCTAATCTTCATTGTAATTGGTGTTTTAGTAGTGTTCTTCGAAAACTTCACCTCGTGCTTAGGTCTAGTAGAGGCATTTCGCAGTCGATCGCATTCATCCTCCGAATAGCTTCTTTGCTATTTCCAAGGTACCGGAGGCCATTTCCAAATCATTAAAAACCACCCATACACGAACCATACAAATGAAAATTTCACAGTTTATCCTGCGGTATTTTTAGCATTTCACAATGCATTATCCCAGTGTTACCGCGATATGAGCAACTTTTTGCTCAGGTGCCGAGAGCCTAAAAAAATTGAGGCGCCATAGGGGGGAAATCGTTCAAAACCGGGGGTTGTATAGGTAATGTTGAGGTGATTTTGGCGGGTGTTGAGGTGAGTAGGCTGCTATTAATCAAAGTTATATTGCGATGTAGCCAAAATGAGCCTTCGTTATAGTCGATTTGGGCACAGAAATCACCCCCAATGAATCATCATCCGGCACAAACCAAGGGTTAATCCCTTTACGGAATTTGCAATAGGATAGGGCGGCCCCCAGCTCTACCACACCAAGCCCTCCCTGCTGGGGCCGGGCTGGCGCTACTCGCAGGCCGGCGCACCCACCAGCGGCGTGCTCAAACAGGCCGCTTCATCCCAGCCGCGTGCTAACGGCAACCAAGCCAGGTTTGGAGGCATTACTGACCTGAAAGTTACTTTCAGGTTCGCTCCCTGCTAGTGGAACTTAGTTCCAGATATGACCAACCGTAAAAGGCCAGGTCGGAACTAAGTTCTTTATTGATTAACTAGAGTCTGTCCATAAAGTCAGAAAGGCTTGAAAAGCAATACACTACTTGAATATTG
>JBCBHI010000113.1:0-9607 GCA_038525885.1 Bacteroidota bacterium | reverse complement strand
CTCTTGAGTACGCAAGCCAACAGCTACTTCATAGTCAAGTTTTTGCTGCTTGTTCATTACCTCAAAGGGTAGTGGCACCAAACTCTTCTGACCGTACTGGAAAGAGTAGCTAATACGAGGACGACCCGCAGAACCACGTTTAGTAGAGATAAGGATTACACCGTTAGATGCACGTGCACCATAAATGGAAGTAGAAGCCGCATCCTTCAAAATGGAGATGTTTTCTACGTCATTCGGGTCAAGTGCGTTGTAATCACTCTGAGTCATCTGAACCCCGTCAATGATGAAAAGAGGCTCGTTAGATGCGTTCACAGATCCGATACCACGAATACGAACGTATGCCTGACCACCAGGACGTCCGTTTTGGCTAGTAACCAACATACCGGTTGACTTACCCTGTAGCAGGTTGTCAATAGATCCGATAGGCTGAGCCTTGATATCATCGCCGCTGATGGTAGATACTGAAGAAGTAAGGTCACCACGTTTTACGGTGTTATACCCCACAATAACCACCTCATCAATGATTTGGGTATCCTCTTCCAAAGTAACGTCGATCACCGAACGGCTGCCCACGGTAATTTCCTGGGTAGCGTAGCCAATGAAAGAATAGCGGAGTACAGCGTTGTCGCCGGATACCTCAATGCGGTAATTACCATCCAGGTCGGTAATTACCCCCGATCCCGAACCTACTACCACTACGTTCACTCCGGGCAAGGTAGACCCATTGGCCTCTGTTACCGTACCGGATACCGTTCGTTGCGCCCAGGCCTGGAAAGCCACGATTGACGCAAGGAAACTCAGTAGGAAAATCCTCTTCATGTTTACAATTGGTTTAAATTGATTGGTGTTTAGGCGTCTTGATGTTTCTCAAGTGAAGACACAAATGTTTGGTAAAACGTTGGATTATGCCAGGAATTCAATCGATTCCTTTTAAAACCAACATAAATAATTCTAGAATGTTCAACCACGCCTACTTTTGGATAAACAAATTATGGTGGTAATCGTAGGCGAGGGTACCGTGGTTACACAAGGGGGTGTAATTTGGTTTCAGCGGTAAATTACAAATTCAATTCGTCGGTTAGATTGCCGATTTGCCTCGGAATCGTTGGGAAACCGGGGCTGCGCCTCACCGTAGCCTCTAAATCTTAAGCGCTGGCGCGGTACTCCTTTGCTTATCAAATACTCATAAACTGACCTTGCCCGATTAAGTGATAACTCTTGGTTGTAAGTGTCTGAACCTACATCATCGGTATGACCCGCAATCTCCACCCGAACTTCAGGATTGTCGCGCAGGATACCAATTGCCAGGTTGAGTTCGGGCTTAGATTTCTCTCGCAGAGCATAACTATCGGTGTCGAAAAACACATTGTTCATCACCACAGATTTCCCGTTTTCGAGAGGCTCTAAGTAAATATCCTGGTTTACGGGAACGGGCGTGGCCTGTTGTTCAAAGTTGAAGGATAAACTGTTATACAAATACCCCTTTGATTGTGTGAATAGGCCGTATTCAGCCCCTCCATTCAGTACCATAAGATACTCACCAGTAATGGGATCGGATCGGACTTTACCCAGAACAGAGTCAGATTCTAAATCAATAAGGTCTACCCAAGCACCAATAGGTCTACCCGTTTCGGCATTTAGCACCCGGCCAAAAACGTAGGTACTGGGAACGGCCGCTCTGGCCAATTCAGGCAACTGGAAGGTATAAAGTCGGCTCAAGCGCCCCCGGGTTTGACTCAGAGTTTCTTTTCCATAGAATGCCCTAAGGCCATCTCCGGTAATAAAAAGCGCCTGTTGGTTCGATTCGTCGTTGATGGGATACCCTAAATTCTCAGGCTGTGACCAACCATTCCTTTGGCGCTCACTTTTGAAAATATCGAACCCACCCATGCCTAAATGGCCTTTGGATGCGAAGTAAAGGGTCTGTCCATTTACATGGATGAACGGGGATAGGTCGTCTTCAGGGGTATTTATAGTAGGGCCCAAATTCTCCGGGTGCCCCCAGGTGTTGTCCGTTTGTAGTCTGCTCACCCAAATATCTGAATTACCGTACCCTCCCCTACGGCGAGAAACAAAATAAAGAGTACGGCCATCTGCCGAAAGCGAAGGCTGGGTCTCCCAAGCTGGAGTATTGATCCGCCTACCCATATTTCTGGGGGTAGACCACTCCTCTCCTCTTTTGTAACTCACATACAAATCGCAACTACCAACTACATCACGCCTTTGGCAGGAAGTAAAAATAAGGGTACGGCCGTCAGCAGAAATGGTGCACGTACCTTCGTTTTGTAAGGGTGTGTTAATATTAGGAGAGATAGACTCCGGTTCTGACCAACCATCTGGCGTCTTCCGGCTGATGTATATGTCCTCATCTTCCCTAGGATCATTAGTCCTGCGGCCAGTGAAGATAAATTGATCTTGTAACACATTCAGCACCGGGAAGTATTGTAGGTCAAAACCATTCAAAACGGCGGGAAGTATTATCGGTTCGAAGGGGACCGGATTTGCCTTGGCATCACGGATAAAGTCTATTTGGGCTAAGCCTTTCTCCACCGAAGGTTGAAGCGTTGGCACCTGCGTGCTCATTTGCAGAAAGGCCTCGAACTGGGCTCTAGCCTCTTCCAGCTGGCGCGTACGGAGGTAATACATGCCAAGCTTGTGCCGGGTGTTTGCCACCCTGCGGTCATCTCCTCCCAGATCAGTCACGGCCAACCAATGTGGTAGGGCCCCGGTAGTATCAAAAAGCACTTCTAGGGTATTCCCTAAGGCCAAGTGGGCTTCCCAAAACTCAGGATCGCGCTTCAAAGCTTTCTCATAGGCTTCAATGGCTTTCCCAAACTGCCTACTGCGGGAAGATTCTACTCCAGATTCGTAGGCCTTGATTGCTCTGCTGTTGGTAGAAGAATATGACTGGGAGAAACTTGGGAGAAAGATGAAACTACATAGGAAAACAAGCAGCAATGATTTGAGCATAATCAGGGGATATTGAGATACTTATGAGTTTGCAAGGAAATTTCCCATTGTGGATTTTCCTTCACATACTCAACGATACGAGGCATCATTTCGTCAGCTTTGCTCCATTCTGGTTGCAAAAACAATCTACAGTCATCAGCCATCAGCTTGGCGAATTGCTCTGCCCAATCAAAATCTGAGCGGTGATAGATTACCACCTTGAGTTCATTGGCTACACTGTATATACTATGGTGAGGAGCCTTAAATTTCTTTGGGGAGAAAGTGACCCAATCCCAGTCTCCAGAAAATGGATGCGCGCCTGAAGTTTCTATATGGGTGGTAAAGCCAGCAGACCTAAACTCCTTGGTAAGTGGACCTAAGGGATACATTAGGGGTTCTCCTCCCGTAACGACCACCAATCGGCCTGGATGATTTTTCGCTCGTGAAACGATGTCCAATACGGTAACTTTGGGGTGGGCATTGGCATCCCATGATTCCTTGACATCGCACCAAACACACCCCACGTCACAGCCTCCTAGCCGAACAAAATATGCTGCTCTACCACTGTGTGCTCCTTCTCCTTGGACGGTATAAAAGTCCTCCATTAGGGGCAAAACAGCCCCTGATAAGGCGGAGTTGGATTGCACCACTGGATCAGTCATAATAGTACTCCCGGGTGTAGATATCGCCGAGGGCTGCGTGGTAAGTGTTCTTGAGTAGCCCGGCTATGGTCATAGGGCCTACTCCCCCAGGTACCGGGGTAATCATGCTAGCCTTGGGAGCTACGGTCTCAAAATCTACATCTCCTTTCAAGGCAAACCCACTTTTCTTGCTCGGATCTTTGACCCGCTCAATGCCCACATCGATCACGACGACTCCTTCTTTCACCATATCACCGGTAATCAGGCCCGGCTTACCTACGGCGGTAATCAGGATATCCGCCTGCCGGGTATGGTGCTCCAAGTCTGGGGTAAACCGATGAGTGAGGGTGGTGGTAGCTCCGCCAGGGTAGCCAAAACGACGACGGCTCATCAGGATACTGATGGGAGAACCAACAATCCGGCTTCTGCCTACTACTACGCAGTGTTTCCCTACCACAGAAATGCCTGCCCGTTTGATCATCTCCATAATACCCAAAGGAGTGGCGGGTACATGGGTAGGAAGACTTTGTACCATCCTTCCAAAATTGAGCGGATGGAAGCCGTCTACGTCTTTCTCTGGCTGGATTCGGTTGATTAGGTTATCAGCCTTGATGTGCTCTGGCAAGGGCAATTGCACAATCAAACCGTCGATCTCCGGGTTGTCATTTACCTTATCAATCTCCTGCAGGAGTTCAGCTTCAGAGATGGTAAGGTTATAACTAAGCTTGGAAGAGGTAAACCCTACTTCCTCACAAGCTTTGATTTTGTGGCCTACGTATACTTCACTGGGCCCGTGGCTCCCTACCTGGATAGCGGCCAAATGAGGGGCTCGTTTGCCAGCAGCCTTCATGGCCTCCACCTTTTTGCGAAGCTCAGCCCGTATATCGGCGGCCATTTGCTTTCCATCCAGAATATGCGCAGTCTCGGTCAAAACAAGGGGGTTAATCCAATTTCAAAACGGCCATGAAGGCTTCTTGGGGGATTTCTACGTTCCCTACCTGACGCATTCTCTTTTTACCTTTCTTTTGCTTTTCTAGCAGCTTCCGCTTCCGCGAAATATCTCCACCGTAGCACTTAGCAATTACGTTCTTCCGAACCGCTTTTACGGTTTCCCTAGCCACTACCTTGGTACCAATGGCGGCTTGGATGGCAATTTCGAATTGCTGTCTTGGGATCAGTTCTTTCAGCTTTTCGCAAAGCTTCTTGCCCCACTCATAGGCTTTATCCCGATGGACAATGGCCGAAAGTGCGTCCACTTTGTCTCCATTGAGAAGGATATCCAACTTAACTACCTTACTCTGGCGGTAGCCGATCAGCTCATAGTCAAGCGAAGCATATCCCCTACTGATGGTTTTCAGCTTATCAAAGAAATCAAATACAATCTCTGCAAGCGGCAGCTCAAAGGTTAACTCAACCCGGTCAGAGGTCAGGTACACTTGGTTTTTGATGATCCCGCGCTTGTCCATACATAGCTCAATGATTCCGCCGATGTAGTCAGACTTACTAATGATCTGAGCCCGAATGAAAGGCTCTTCTATGTGGGAAATGACGTTGGGCTCTGGCATTTCAGAGGGTGCCGACACCTTAATGGTTTCGCCCTCTTTTACGATAGCGTGAAACTGTACCGAGGGAACGGTGGTAATCACGGTCATATCAAATTCCCGCTCCAGGCGCTCCTGCACAATTTCCATATGGAGCATACCCAGGAAGCCGCACCGGAAACCAAAGCCTAAGGCCAAGGAGGTTTCTGGCTCCCATACCAGAGAGGCATCATTGAGCTGGAGTTTCTCCATGGCGGCCCGCAAATCCTCGTATTCGCTGGTATCCACTGGATAGATACCTGCAAATACCATCGGTTTTACGTCCTCAAAACCTTTGACAATATTATCTGTAGGGCGCTCTACATGGGTGATGGTATCCCCTACCTTCACCTCTTTAGCCTGTTTGATACCTGAGATAATGTATCCTACGTTACCAGCTGAAATCTCATCTTCAGGCTGCTGGTTCAATTTGAGCACCCCGATTTCATCAGCATCGTAGGTTTTACCTGTGCTGACAAATTTGACCTTGTCGCCCTTCTTGATGGTCCCGTTGAACACCCGAAAGAGTACCTCTACCCCACGGAAGGTGTTGAACACAGAATCAAAAATCATGGCCTGCAAGGGAGCCGTCTCGTCTCCCTCTGGGGCCGGAATACGATTGATGATCGCTGCCAAAATATCACTGATCCCGATACCTTCTTTGGCACTGGCGGGTATTACATCTTCAGGATCAACACCAATCAGGTCTACGATCTGATCGGTTACCTCCTCTGGCATGGCACCCGGCAAATCAATCTTGTTCAGCACAGGAATGATCTCCAGATCATGTTCCATGGCCAAATACAAATTGGAGATGGTTTGTGCTTCGATGCCCTGGGCGGCATCTACCACCAGCAATGCCCCTTCGCAAGCTGCGATGGAACGTGAGACCTCATAGCTGAAGTCCACGTGTCCTGGAGTATCGATTAGGTTTAAGGTGTAGGTCTCCCCTTCATGAACATAGTTCATCTGGATGGCGTGGCTCTTGATGGTGATACCCCGCTCTCGCTCCAGGTCCATGTCGTCCAACAATTGGTCTTGCATATCGCGATCAGAGACGGTTTCCGTACTCTGAAGTAGACGATCGGCCAGGGTGCTCTTACCATGGTCGATGTGAGCGATAATGCAGAAATTTCGAATGCGCTCCTTACTCATACAGGGTGCAAAAATAGAAGGAAATAGGGAAGTGCATACTCTCAGGTTTTACCTGATCGATAAAATATTTCCCCCTGCCCCATAAAGCTCCTTTTACACCCTTTAATTTCTACAAATCCTCGTATTTGTCACATCGGCACTCATACCACTGCGCCAGTACCTGTTCCATTTCTTCCAGATACTTGCCTATGGCCCCGACACCGTGATATTCCACCTCATTATCAATGAGCACAGGCTCTTTAACTTCCTGATAAACAACCTTTTTGGCCAAAGTCATGACCTCTATCTGTTCCAGAGTCTTCTGATGATCCTGGTTGGTGGGAGAGATAATAAGCTGAATCATAACATCATCCTTTTCAATAAAGAACAAGAGTTATTTACCAAACGTTCGGAAACTTCATCCAAAATTTTCTTTGCTCATACCAAGTTCATCGCCATATAACCTTAGGTTAATGTGTGTTTTCCTTGGGGCTTCTCATGGCATTTAGCATCTTTGCGGCAAATTTGGCACCATGGCATCCCTAGAAGAAAAGCGCGTTCAGAATATTTCGGAGTACATCATTCAGGTATATCAAGCGGAAGCTCTGGTACGGCAACATAAGTTTGACTTGGAAGCCTTGTTTGCTGAAAACATTAACGGATTGGGTGGTAGTGAAGAAGAAAAAGCGCAGGAGCGCCAATGGTATACTAACCTTGCCCAATCCCTGGAACAGGAAGGCTCCAAAGATTCTGGTCACCTAGGTCGGTTGGGTGAATACGTGAAGGAGCTTAACGAAATACACTTCCACCTGCTGAGGAGCGACCGTGTTTACCGGGGACATTTCGACCAAGCCAAATTACACATCAACCGACACCTGCAAGCCTACGGTGGAGAGTTATCCAATCCGATTCAAATCTGCCTGAACGGCATCTTCCTATACAAGAACAAAAGGGCGAACCAAGAAACTCTCACTGAGAGTGACCGGAACGGGATGCATGCATTCGTAGAGCTGTGTAGTTACCTCAGCTACCGCTACCGTTCTCGCCATGAAGGCAACGGAGCTGAGTAATAGTTTTAAGTCATCTAATTCTTCAACCGTTCCTTATTCGTACCTCAAGGAATCGATAGGGTTCCGGCGTGTGGCTCGGGCAATGAGGGTGCCCACGGTGATCAAGGCTGCAAACAGTATGACGATCACCGGCACAGCAAATATCCACCAAGCTAAGCCTGAACGATAGGGGAACATCATAAGCCACTGGCTAAGTCCTAAATAACTAAGAGGAAGCGCCACTACGCCCGCAGCGGCAATCACCACAAAGTACTGCCTAACCATAGTCTGCCAGACACTCCAGGAGCTGGCTCCCAACACTTTTCGAATACCCATCTCCTTGGTCCTTTGTATCACGGTGTAGGAGGATAGACCCAAAAGGCCTAGGATGGCCAGCGTGATGGAAATGAAGGTGAAAAGTGAAATGATTTTGGAAAGGTCCCGCTCAGCCTGATACTGAGCAGCATATTTTTCATCCAGGAAAGTGTAATTGAAGGGGGTATCGGGAAAGAAGCGTTCCCAAAGCCCTTGCAATTGGGTGATGCCAGAATGGATCACTCGCATGCGGTCCTCTGCACCAGTCTGATCGCCAAAATTGAAGACTACAGAATAGTAGTTACTCCAAACACTGAGGGCAAAACCAGTAGGCTCAATTCTTTCTCGCAGTGACTCGTTGTGAAAATCTTTGACTACGCCGATGATAGTCAACTTGGAAAACATATACCCTCCCGTTAATTCTTGACCGATAGCCTCTTCGGCTGAGGCAAACCCTAAGGCTTCTACTCCTTTTTCATTGATCACAAAATCGCCAGCTCTGAAGGTGTCATCGGTGGGGTTGTAAAACCTACCTGCCACTAGTTCTAGCTGGTAGGCTTCCGCAAAACCAGCATCGCAAGCAATCATGCCCACCTTAATGGATTCATCAATTTCTTGCTCCATCCGTTTGATCTCTGCCTTCCATCCTACCTCTTCGCCTGGGGCAAAACTAGAAGTGGTGACCTTTTCTACCACCGCCAGTTTTTCCATTTCATCCAGGAAAGCATTGATGGTATTCTCATTTTCACCTGGGCTGCTCACCTTCTGAGGAGGAGCATCCAACACGATCTTATTGTCAATTGCCAATCCCAAATCTTGATTTTGCATATAGGATAGCTGGCGATAGATCACCAAGGAGGCGGTGATCATGGAGATGGAGGCTACAAACTGAAACAGAACGAGCCCTTTGCGTAGAGATTGCCCTGAGGTTTTGGCCGATAGCTTTCCTTTGAGCACTTGAATGGGCTGGTATGCGGCCATCACCAAGGCAGGGTAGGCACCTGATAGCAGCGAACCCGTTACTAAAACCACCAGGGCAATCCACCAAAAGCCAAGATGACTTGGAGGAGATAATTGGGTGAGCCCGGTCAGCTCGCGGAAAGCGGGTAGGCCAAGCTGCAAGAGCGTAACTGCCAGCATGGCGGCAAAAACGTTCATCAGCAATGCCTCGGCAGTGAACTGAAACCGCAACTGATGCTTGGTAGAGCCCATTACTTTGCGAACGCCAACTTCGCGTGCCCGCTCCATAGCTCTTGCAGTGGCAAGATTGATGAAGTTGGTCCAGGCGAGGACTAAAATCAAAAGCCCTAGGAAGGACAACCCATAAACGGTGTTTAAGGCCGTGGAATTCAGAGAACCTGTCTCTGTCCAATACTGCAGATTGTTGTCTGCCAGGCTAAGCACCTTGGCCTCCCAAGTCTCCCCTTCTGTTTGGTAAACTGCTTCTCGGGCAAGAATATTCTGCTCAATAGTGGTTACCAGGCTCGCAGCTGGTTGGCTAGATTTAACATAAAATCGATTGAGGGGGTAGGCCCAGGAGTTCTCCTCCCCTACTCCAAACTCTGCCTGACCAATGGATGGATAGGAGAGCAGCACGGTAAAGTTGAAGGTGGTATTGCCTGGCAGATCTGGCAGAACTCCTACTAGCTGAAAATCCTGAGTGATGATATTGTTGGATAGGGAAATGGTACTACCCAATTGCCATTCTGAGCCCAACAGTGCATTTGCAGTAGACTCAGTTAACATCATGTTCATGGGCTCCTGCATGGCCGAGAAGCCCCCCAACAGGGGCTCTATCCCTAAGGTATTGCCCAGTGAGGCATCGGTGAAATAGACCCCACTAGGTTGCCAGGACTTGGTAGTGCCAGCCCACTCTACTGACAAGGTATTATTCTGGTAGTCTACGGGGAGTAACCGAAAGGCACCTTCTACACCGGGC
>JBCBHI010000112.1:0-9640 GCA_038525885.1 Bacteroidota bacterium | reverse complement strand
GCTTGGGTGATCATGACCAACCACCTTCACCTGATTGCCCAAGCGAAGAGTTCCAGGCCCTTTTTTTCTTGGCAATAGCGAAGGCTGTCTACCAATACATCTTTATAAAGTGGTCGGGTAAATATATCCAGCCACTGGTGGGTGGTGAATGTGAGGAAGTGTAGGTGGTTTTGGTTCCTGACTTTGTAACCTGTATCCATTTCCGGCAAGGTGGAAACTAAGTTCCCTTAAACTAGCTCGATTTGGAAGAAACTTCCAAATCAGATCTGAGGCCTGACAAAGGGAACAGGGCGCATGCCGCCCACCGCACAATCCCACCCAAGCGGCACCGGGCCCTCACTACTCGCCTGCTCACCCACCAACCAGCGACGGGCTCAAACAGGCCGTTCGGTCCCTTGCGCGAGGTATTAGCCACTTGCCCCCACTGTTTCGGAAGTTTCTTCCGGAACCACGTTTCGCATGACAGGAACTTTGTTCCGGCGAATACAACCACCTTCACCTGATTGCCCGGGCCGAAGTAGGCTACATGCTTCAAGACATCGTACGCGATTTCAAGAAATTTACTTCCGTTTCCATCGTCCGGTCAATTCAGGAAAACCCGCAAGAGAGCCGAAAACAATGGTTGCTCAACATGATGCGCTACGCCGCCAAAACTTCCCAGAAGCATGAAAAATATCTGGTATGGGAAGTAGGGTACCACCCTGTAGAACTTTCTAGCAACGATATGATAAACCAACGGCTTGAGTACCTGCATCAGAACCCTGTAAAGGAAAGGTGGGTAGACCAACCCGAGGACTACGTGTACAGCAGCGCTAGAGACTATGCTGGTATAAAAGGGCTTCTGGACGTAAAGTTTGTGTGATGCTAGGGGTGTAGCGGAACTAAGTTCCTAAAAGGCTGAATTTTGTTCCGGAAGTAACTTCCGAAACAGTGGGGACAATCACATTTCCTACCTTGTTCTCTATTTATATACAGAGCAACAATTCCCTAACACATAAACGCATGCTTATCAGGGGCTTATTCAGGTTGTGCATATTCCGGTAATATGTCGAACGATTTGGGTGAGTAGATCACAAAATGAGGGTGACACTCTGATAATGTGGAACGGATACTTTCGCGGCCAGACAAGCAACTCTATTCCAGATTATCATGCGTACACAATTACTCGTTGCCTTGATGATGCTCAGCAGCTTTGCGTGGGCAAAAGATGCAAAACTGGTGGGCCGGATTCTTGACAATACAGGTCTACCCTTGCCCGGCGCTACCATTAGGGTAGGTGACCGTGGAACTATCTCTAATGTAGAAGGATACTACACCTTGGTTTCGCTGCCTACGGGTTCGGTTACTATTTCGGTATCCTACATCGGATTCGAAGATGTAGAAGCCACTCTGGAATTAAACTCCGGAACGAATCGGTATCATGTGGACCTCACGCCCGGGGTCATCATCAACGATGAAGTGGTGGTGATGGGCGACCGACTGCTTGGCCAAGCCAAAGCGCTCAACCAGCAGCGCACCAATAGTAACATCACCAACATTGTGGCCTCAGACCAGATTGGTCGTTTCCCAGATGCTAACATCGGTGATGCGCTGAAGCGTGTGCCGGGCATCACGATGCAAAATGACCAAGGGGAGGCCCGCAACATCATCATCCGGGGCATGGCTCCCCAGCTGAACGCAGTTACTCTAAACGGGGAACGGATTCCTTCGGCCGAGGGCGATAACCGGAATGTGCAAATGGATTTGATCCCGGCGGATATGATCCAGACCATAGAGGTAAACAAGGCGGTACTGCCCAGCATGGATGCGGATGCCATCGGTGGCTCGGTCAACTTGGTGACGCGCAGCGCACCCAACGGCCTGCGGGTATCGGGTACGGCAGCAACTGGCCTCAACTTGCTGAGCAACAAGCCCATCTGGACGGGAGGTTTGATCGTAGGCGATCGCGTTCTGGACGATAAATTGGGGGTGATCTTCTCGGCATCGTACAACAACCACAACTTTGGTTCGGACAATGTAGAGGCCGTATGGATAGAGAATGACAATGCGGGGGTGACCATCGACGAATTCGACATTCGTGAGTACCGCGTGCAGCGGATTCGCCGCAGTACTTCCCTAGCGCTTGATTATGAAATCAACGCGAACCACACCCTTACCCTGAGCGGTATGTACAACTGGCGTGATGACTGGGAAAACCGTTTCCGGATGCGGGTAAGCCAATTGGAAGATGCCTTTGATGATGGCGCCTTCACCGAAACCTCGCCGGGAGTATTTGACGTAACCGACGCCCGGGTACAATACCAAACCAAAGGGGGGATTGGCAACAACCGAGTGGACAACCGCCGTTTGGAGGACCAACGAGTTTACAACCTGACGGCCAGCGGTAAGCACCTGTTTAATAAACTACAAGCTACGTGGAATTTGACCTTGGCCCGCGCTTCGGAAAGTCGCCCCAACGAGCGCTACATGAGCTACCGCGAGAGCGGACAAAACGTAACGGTGGACATTACCAACCCTGAGTTTCCCAATGCCTTCCTGACCAACTCGGCAGACAACCTGGCGATTGGTATCCATGAGATTACCGAAGAGAATCAGCTCACTTTCGATCAGGATTTGAACGGTCGCCTGGACTTTACCCTGCCGTATTCTGAGCAAGGCATCTTGAAATTTGGTGGTCGGTTCCGGTTGAAGAACAAGAACCGTGACAACGACTTCTTCGAATACGAATTCCTGGATGAAGCTCCCGTAGCCACGATTGGCGATGTGTCCAACCAGGACTATAGCGACCCCAACTACCTGGCGGGTTCGCAATACCAGGCGGGTATCTTTGCTGGCCCCGAGTACTTGGGCGGACTGGACCTGAACGATGCCAGCGTCTTCGAAGCCACGGAGGTATTGGAAGAATACATTCCGGGTAACTACTCGGCCACGGAGAACATCTACGCCGGTTACGTGATGGCCGACCATCAGTTTGGCCAAGCCCTGTCGGTAGTTGCCGGGCTACGCTATGAGTTCACGGACCTGACCTACACGGGCAACATCTACGACCTGGACAACGAGACGACCACCACCGATACCCGTACCAATAGCTACGGCAACTTATTGCCCGGGGTGCACCTGCGCTACGAGGCTCCCGGTAATACCATCGTACGGGCCGCCTGGACTAACACCATCGCCCGCCCCAACTACTTCGACTTGGTGCCGTACGCGGAGTTTAGCCCGGCCGACCAAGAGCTGGTACGGGGTAATCCTAATCTGCTGCCTTCTACGGCCATGAACTTCGACCTGATGGCCGAGAAGTACTTCCAGACGGTAGGTTTGGTATCCGGTGGGGCCTTCTACAAGTCCATCGACAACTTCATCTACGTACAGACGCTCCAGAATTATTCGGACCCTGCCTTTGGGACGGACCTGGAGTTTGAGCAGCCTCAGAACGGAGGTACGGCGACCGTATTTGGGTTCGAGACCAGCTTTCAGCGTCAGCTCTGGAAAGGCTTGGGCTTGTACCTGAACTACACGCGCACGGAGTCCAGCACCACGGGCATAGAAGGCCGTGAAGCGGATGAAATAGCCCTGCCCGGCACGGCGAAGAACATGGTGAATGCTTCCCTATCTTACGAGACGGAGAAGCTGGTAGCCCGCGTATCGTTGAACTACGCCTCGGACTACATTGATGAGTTGGGCGGAGATAGCTTCGAGGACCGCTACTACGACGAGCAGCTGTTCTTGGACGTAAACGCGAGCTATGCCTTTACCCCGCAATTGCGCTTGTTCCTGGAAGGTAACAACCTCACCAACCAGCCGCTGCGCTACTACCAAGGGGTTCAGTCGCGTACCATGCAGACCGAATACTACAATGCCCGTTTCAACCTGGGCTTGAAATTCGATTTGGCGAAGTAAGCTTCTCCATCACTGATATTAGAAAGGCCTCAATGGGGGCCTTTCTTCTGCTTTTTACTACTCACATCATGCACAAAATCATACTTTTTGGAGCCTTTGCCCTTGCGGTGGCGCTCCAGGCTTGCCAGCCCGCAAGCACCGCTCAGGAAACCGAGGAAAGCACGGGCGTAGATCCCAACTTGGTGGTGCTGGAAGACGCACTGCATTTCTACGTGATAGGCGACTGGGGTCGCAGTGGAGAATACATGCAAAAGGAGCTGGCCGACAAGATGAACGAGGTGGCGGCAACCCTGGAACCCGAATTCATCATTTCGACGGGAGACAATTTCTACCCCAATGGCGTAGCCAGCACTCAGGACCCGCTGTGGGAGCGGAGCTTCGAAGATGTATACGACGGTCATTTGCTGCAAGTGCCCTGGCACGTGATCCTGGGCAACCATGACATCCGGGGCAATGCCCAGGCCCAGATTGACTACTCCGACATTAGCCGCCGCTGGACGATGCCCAGCCGGTACTTCGCCTGGGAGTGGTACAACGATGACGATGACAGCCGCACCCAGTTCGTATTCCTGGACACGAATCCCTTTGAGCATGACTACTTCGAGAAAGAGAAGTATGCCGCTCAGGTGATGGTCCTGGATACCACCGCGCAGCTCCACTGGATGGACAGTATCCTGGCTGCCTCGGATGCCGATTGGAAGATTGTGGTGGGGCACCACCCGCTCTACACGGGTGGCAAGCGCGCCGAGGAGTACAATACCCAACGCCAGCACCTGGAAGGCCGGATGCAGCAGGGGGGAGTACAATTTTACCTGGCGGGCCACGAGCACGATTTGCAGCACATCAAACCCGAGGGTGTCACGCACCACATCGTTAGTGGGGCCGGCTCGGAGGTTCGCCCCACGGGCAAGCTGCCCGAAACGGTGTTTGCCGAAGCCGTGCATGGCTTTGTGGCCTTCAGCATCACCAAGACCCAAACGATGATGCAGTTCATTAACTACCGCGGCGAGGTAATCTACAGCGAGTCTTTCGCACCGCTAGGGGGTGAGTAGCCCTAGGGGGGGGTAATGATTCGTGAGCCGATTGCCTAAAATGAAACGGGGTAATCTATTAAGCTATTCAAAACTGATTCCATTACTGAAGGGATAAGGAGAGTTGGTTTTGCTTTATTGTTCTGTTATGGTAATGCCAGTTGGTTGTTACTTTTTGGTCCCGGCGGGGAACCGATCGCCCCAAAAAGTAACCGCGCGGCGGCCGCCAAAAAGGTCTAGTCAAAATGATGCTGGGCCGCATAGGCTTCCTCCCACGGGCTTACCCGCCACCCCGCTATTTTGACGGGCCTACGCACCTTACTGTTTTGATAGAAAAGCGATTACTGAAGCGAGATACGAAATGGGTAACTGTCCTACTTTGTGATTGATTTTTAGGGTGTTGTAATTTTTATCCCGTAGCGACGCGATGCATCGCGTCGCTACGACGGGGAAACCTTGCGAATGGATCAGGAATCCCTTTGTTCACCGAAGACTGCGCGTCCCGGCTTCATGCGATGGTTGTTGTTCCTAAAAAGATCTGCTAATCACAGAAGCGGGCTTCGCGCTGGTCAGGAGGTAATAACCAAGGTTTTGGGGAAATGATTTGCAAGTCGAAGAGCATAGTCACATCCCAGTACTGAGCCCTGCGGCACCTGGGTTTAGATTTCAGATAAAGCGCTCCGCGCTCAGTGGAGGGTAGAGGCTTGCGGTACACTCGTCTACTCAACTCAGCACCTGATGACCTTGGCCTCTACCCTTTGAGTTTACTTCGCAAATACGCTATCAGTTGATCCGCGATCTCCCTCTTCGGATGCCCTTCCGGCAAAGTACTCCATCCCTTTTGTGCCTTCTCGGCCCAAATTAGTGCTTCGGCGTATTCCCCCATCTCTTCTAGCAAGTGCGCCATATTGTTATAGCGAAGCGCCGTCTTGGGATGCTTGGTGCCAAAGTTCTTTTCATCGGAGGCGATCGCTTTTTCCAGGTAGGTCCGGGCTTCGGTGTACTCCCCAAGGTCTTGGAGCAACAAGGCAAGGTTGGAATAGCGAGTCGCCGTTTTGGGATGCTCGGTGCCAAAGTTCTTTTCATCGGAAGAAAGGGCCTTTTCCAGATAGATTCTGGCTTCGGCGTACTCCCGAAGGTCTATGAGCACCGAAGAAAGGTTGGAATAGCAAATCGCCGTTTTGGGATGCTCGGTACCGAAGTTCTTCTCATCAGAGGCGAGGGCTTTTTCCAGGTAGGTTCGGGCTTCGGTGTACTCCCCGAGGTCTTGGAGCACCGTAGCTAGGTTGGAATAGCGAATCGCCGTCGTGGGATGTTCGGTGCCGAAGTTCTTTTCATCCAAGGCGATTGCTTTTTCCAGGTGGGTCCGGGCATTGGCGTACTCCCCGAGGTCTTGGAGCACCATAGCCAGGTTGGAATAGCAATTCGCCGTTTCTTCATGATCTAGCCCCAGGTGTTGCTCTGCATGGCGGATGGCTTTTTCATAGTATTCCTTGGCTTCGGCATAGGCTCCCAGGTGATGCAAGACATAAGCAAGGTTATTCCGATACTGGGCGGTCGTAACATGGTCCGCTCCCCACTCCTCCTCGGCAAAGGCCACGGCTTTTTCGCGCAGGGTGCGTGCACGCACAAACTTCCCCTGCTGTCCGCAGATTAGACCCCATTGATCCCAAAACGTCGCCAGCTCCGCATCGGCTGGCAGCCCCAAATGGTCAATGACGCGCTGTAACGCCTCCCCAAAGGGCAGCCAAGGAAAGAAGTCCACCGGATTATCCAGGGTATCATCGTAGGTTAGCTTTTGGGTGAGGGCGGAGATCACCGGGGTCAGGACCTGCCGGCTCGGGGGGGCTTGGTCCAGAACCACGGCCTGGACGACCTGATGCAGCTTATAGGCACCATCGCTTTGTAGTAGCCAGCCTTGGGCCACCAAATCAGGGACGAGGTCCATCACCTCTAATTCTCCCGTGCTCGGCGGCGCTTCATCACCTTCCTGATCCTCCGCTTCGCTGGGTGATCCGGCTAAGAGCTCGGTCAAGTGGGCCGTGTCGTGGTAATCGCTGGGCAGGCAGGCCATGCGTTGCAGCAAAGTGATATGTTCGAGAGACAAGTCAGCCAACGTCCACAGGGAGCTGAGGTAGCTGCCTACCCGGTCCGCGCGCTCGCCTACCTGGCGGTCTACGGGTACATTGGCCTTCAGGTCGGTGTTGAGCGCCTCGCGCAGCGTAGCAAAGGCATAGTCCGGGCGGCGCTGGGCCGTTTTGGCGAGCACCTCCACGGTCAGGGTATGGCGGTCCACCGCCTGTACCAGTTCGGTGATATGGTTTTTGCTTAGGTCTTTCCGCGTGCAGTGGCGGCGGAAGAGGTCGTGGGCCTGGGTCTCACTCAGGAAGTCGAGGGGCAAGCGGGAGAAGCTGTGCAGGGCTTCGCGGGAGGTGAGCAGTACGTGCCAGCCCGGCGCTTTGGGGAGGCGGTGTACCCAGGCATTGAGGTCCGCCTTGGCATCGTCGATTACCAGCAGGTTGGGCCCAGGGAGGGCTTGGAGCCCCTCCAGCATGAGGTCTGCGAGGACAGCGGGATCCGTGAGTTCTTCAGGAATATCCAGTTTGCGTCGCAGGCGGGGGGCCTGGATTAGGTCTTGAGTAAAGTCCTTAGTGGTCTGGGTGAGCCAGGCCACGTGGCGGTAGTCCGCCCAGTGGGTGTGTACATAGGCTTGGGCCAAGGCCGTCTTACCCAAGCCGCCCATGCCGTGCATCACCACCACCTGCTGCTGGGTTACTAGTTGCTGACGCAGCTTGGCCAGGTCCTCCTTACGGCCGTCTAGGTCGGTAGCCGGGCGGCTCGGCATTTCTGCCGTCAATTGCTGGGTGGGGGCTTCGGTGGTATCCGGCTTTTCTTGTGTTACGGGCGGTGGCACCTCCTGGGGAGCAGGGGTAGGCTTTGGAAATTCGTCCAGCAGCCGATCCAATTCCTGGGAAAGTTGTGTCCACAGGTGATGGGCCTCGTCGTACTGGGCCCAGAAATGGCCGAGCGCATCCAAACGGGTTTGGAAATCCAGTCTTTTGTTAGCTTCACGAATGGCTTCCTCGGTATTGGGAAGGTCTTTGGAACAGAAATAGGTCAGGATTTTCGGGGTGCCTTTTTCTTGAAAGCCCGCGAGTGCGGCGGCAAATTCTTCTTCGGTGAATTTCCCTACTTTGGTCCACGCCAGCAAAACGAGCAAGTCGGCCTCTTTTACTTTCTCATTGTATTCGTCCTGGCTGCGGGTTTGGCTCATCACCGCCGATTCATTTTCCCACAAGATCAGCTTGATGTATTGTCCTTGGTCCACCAAGGCATTGTTCTTCGCGGCAATCTGACGCTCTAAGAACTGGCGTTCGGGGGCTAATTCTTCGGAGGAAGCAAGGAAGACCTGTAGGGTACGCATAGGCGAGTCGGCGCTGGGAGTTTGACCGCCAAAAAGATACGGAATTTAGGGAAAGGGGACATACGTATGAATACACAAGAACCTGGAAGGGCGGACAGGTCATTTACAGCGTGTTTTCCCACCGCTAGAGGGCAGGTAACTTAGGGAGGGGGTTCCTTGATTCGCCCCTCGATTGCCTGAATGAAGCGGGTAGATATTCAGTGCGTAGTAATGATTTTTCCCAGTCGTGGCGACGCGATGCATCGCGTCGCTACGACTGGGAAACCTTGCCCGTCAGTCAGGAACTAACTTGAACACCGCCATAGTGCCGATGGAGCAGGCTTGGGTAAGGAATGGCATGCGCGCAGTGCGGTGGACCGCGGGTATGATAGAAGTTGTTGGTGTCGGGCTCACCGGCTTGGGTGGTCCTCGCTTAAACACTGACAACATTGGGCGTAATATCCGGAACAAAGTTCCTGTCATGAAAAGCGGGGTTCCGGAAGAAACTTCCGCAACAGTAGGTGTTCACACCATGCGAATCGGGGTTTCAGAAGCAACTTCCGAAACAGTAGGGTGGCACCCCGCTTAAACACTGACAAGGGCTAGTGGATAGTATCTCGCGCAAGGGACCGAGCGGCCTGTTTGAGCCCGCCGCTGGTTTGTGCGGGGGCAGGCGAGTAGTGAGGGCCCGTTGCCGCTTGGGTGGGATTGTGTGGTGGGCGGCATGCGCCCTGTTCCTTTTTTGGTGGGAGGAGTTCCTGTGGGAGGAAAGAAGTTTGGCTGTGGGGTTGTTGGTGTCGGGCTACCGGCCTGGGCGGCACCCCGCTTAAACACCAACAACGGCAGGTTGGGCGGTATGTGCCCAGCCCCCAGTGCAACTTCCGAAACAGTAGTGGGGTAGTATGAACAGGGGGTAAACAGCAAAAAATCAACACTGCAAATAGGAAATAACCTTGGATTGTGTTTCCTTAGCAACACTGCAAATAGGAATTAACTGGGTGTAATGGTTTCCTATGACTTCTGTTTTCTCTGGATATAACCGGGGAGTGGCGCGCTAAGCTGGAGGTTGTACGAGGCTCTTCCCCTGAAAACCTGGTAACCATGGTCCTTACTCTGCAAGGGGTTGGGCGGTACGTTCGTTTGGTGAGCTATTGAATATAGAGATGTCCCAAAACAAACCCAAAATGCCACAACCGCCGCGCTGGGCGCATAGGTTTTTCCTTTGGTTTTGCCATCCTGATTTGCTGGGGTCTATTGAAGGCGATCTACTAGAATTGTTCCATGAAGATGTCCAAGGACGGAGTAT
>JBCBHI010000111.1:0-9656 GCA_038525885.1 Bacteroidota bacterium | reverse complement strand
ATGCTGCGGGTTTGCAGCACATTGGGAGGGTTATTCGCATCTAATTCTTGAGCAATAAATAGGGTAGCATCACCCGAACCCACCAGGTCCAGGTGCTTAATTTTCAATGTCCAAGGCATAATACAATAGGGTTAGGTAGCAGTAAAGTAGGAGAAATTCTCAGGAAATAGAAGACCGCAGGTGGACTTACTCAACTGTTTGGTGATTACTACAGGTAGGAATTTTCAACCCTCAAATGGCCTGGAAGGGCGTCACTTACTTCACCACTCCAGTCATCTTGACGTAAGGAAAGACTTAGGTGGCTTCAGCTCAAAGGCCTTTTTCTTAGGAACTAAGTTGGGGTAAATCTCTCCAAGGTGAATTTGGCGTGTAGGTTGTGGCAATGTAGGGGGTCGTTTCATGAAACGACCCCCTACATTACCCTAGAAGCATGAGACCCTATTTGACCCAACCTCGGCCAAACCTTTGGGTCGCCACCTTCTTCTCACCCCCCAGTCATCCTGACGAAGGAAGGACCTAGGTGGCTTCAGTTCAAAGGCCATTTGCTACGAGCTAAGGCTGGGGGAGCCCCTTCAAGGTAAATTCACTGCGTAGGTTGTTGGTGTCGCTGCGCTTAAACACCAACAACGGCGGGGGCAGCTTTCTTCTCTCCCCCAAGTCATCCTGACGAAGGAAGGATCTCGGTGGCTTCAGCTCAAAGGCCTTTTGCTACGAGGTAATTCTGGGTAAACCTCTCCACGGTGAATTTGCGTTGTTGGCGGCCGGCGTTCCGGTGGCGCTTCGCTTAAACACCAACCACGGCTAGATGGAACCGATTTGCTTTCATATCGGGATCCCGAACGACAACAACGGCCAGGCCTTCATTCGTTGCACGACCACCCAACGCCCGGGCCTACGCGGCTTCGTAAGACGAAGAGTGGCATTAAATTAACCCACCCTCACACCATCTACATTGATCACTTTCTCAACCTTTGGTAAATTGAGGGTACCTAATCGCTAAGGTCATACAAGCCAATAATTAGTTTTGGTTGCCATCGTGCATTATCATTTTTCACCCTGATTTCGGTACCCTTGAAAAAGCTCTTCGTTTTCCTGCTTAGCCTTCTGGTTTCCTATCATTCTAAAGCGCAAGAGGAGGGAATTACCGCACTAGGGCCCTGGGACCACACCCTTGAGTCAGAGATCCTTCAAGAGAGCAGGTCTATCCAAGTCTACTTGCCCCCGAACTATGTGGCGGATACCGATCAGGAATACCCTGTGGTGTATCTCCTGGATGGGCAGCAGTTTTTCCACTACGGTGTTAGCCTGAGCCATACCTTTCAGCAGTTTGGGCTTACTCCCGAATTCATCATGGTGGGCATCAATACCCGCTACCCGCAGCGCTACCGTCACTTTACCTCCGGTAAGGAAGACTTCATGGGCTTCTTGCAGCAGGAGCTAATTCCTCACATTGAAGAGACCTATCGCACCAGTGGGGAAAGGCTTCTTTTTGGCTGGCAATATGCCGGGAGCCTGGCCTTTCATATGCTGCTAGAGACACCTGCCACTTTCAACGGCTACTTTCTGGCGAGCCCCTTTCCAATTGAGGGGCAGGTGGATGCCTTGGGACAAGCCTATTCGCAGAAAACTACCCTTTGCTTTTCGGTAAGCCCTGGCGAATACAATGTGAACCGTGGCACCGATAAACTGGATTCTGTCCTAACGCATCAGGCCATTAGTGGTTTAGATTGGCAATTCCTGGAGCTAGCCAGCGAGGAGCATCATTCCACCGGATACCCTACGCTGTACCATGGGCTTCGGATGCATTTCAAATACTACAAGGAGTTTCAGGAGGATAACTTGGAGAAGTTTCTAGAGGCTGGAGGCTTGGACTACGCTTATGCTTATGCCCGGCAGCGGGGGGCTCAATATGGACTGTCCGCCGAGCTTTCTACCTGGTCCAAATACACCATTATTCGCAGTGCCATCCGGGCTAGCGATTATGCTCATTTTCAGGCCTTTGTCAATGAATTCGTTACCGATGAGTTCCTGGTCGATCTGGGTAATAATGCCCAGAATATTGCCGCCTTTTACGCTGAACAGGGGGAGCATTCGGAGGCCCTGAACATCTATGAAGTATTGTTGGAAGAAAACCCAAACTCCGAACGGCTTTTGAATAGGATAGGGGATACCTATACGGCCATGGGCAATACGGCCGAGGCAGAGAAATACTATCAGCGTGCCACGGAGGCTTCCGGTGATGAGTGAGTTGGCCTAGGGGGCTTTATCTTTCGTTGAACCCCGGTCTATCTTGGTGGGCCTTTTATGTCGTGCCTAGGGCACTTTTGATAACGGGATTCTGGGCTCCCGGCCCTAACGGACCGGGCTACAATTCTTACGTCGCTCTGCGACTGAAATGCTTTTCTCGCCTTACCTCTCGGATTTTCCACCCCACTGGCAAGGAAGATTCTTCCGTGCCAATCGCGCGTGTAAAACAAAGGTTTTAAGGAGAATGAATAGCCATGGGAAGAGCCGCAGCCAAAAGAAGCTCCATAAGCAGAGGCCCTACCTTGGTTTAAGGTTCAGAAACAGCGCAAGCGCTCATCGGGTTGGGGTTTGGGAATGGCATGGGGCATATTTCTGAAACGACCCTTTACAATGCCCTGGGAGCACGAGGCCGTATTTGGCCCAACCTTGGATAAAAACAGTGGACCAGCTCTTTTTATCTCCCCCCCCCCAGTCATCCTGACGAAGGAAGGACCTCGGTGGCTTCAGCTCAAAGGCCTTTTGCTACGAGCTAAGGTTGGGTGAACCCTTTCAAGGTGAATTCACTGCGTAAGTTGTTGGTGTCGCTTCGCTTAAACATCGGCTTCCCGAACGACAACAACGGCTAGGTGGAACGGATTTGCTTTAACATCGGCATCCCGATCGACAACAACGGCACCCCCCAAGTCATCCTGACGAAGGAAGGACCTAGGTGGCTTCAGCTCAAAGGCCTATTGCTACGAGCTAAGGTGGGGTGAGCCCCTTCAAGGTAAATTCACTGCGTAGGTGTTGTTGGTGACGGGCTTAAGGCCCTTAAACATCGGCTTCCCGAACGACAACAACGGCTAGATGGAACCGCTTCAATAAAACATCGGGATCCCGAACGACAACAACGGCGGAGGCAGCTTTCTTCTCTCCTCCCAGTCATCCTGACGAAGGAAGGACCTAGGTAGCTTTAGCTCAAAGGCCATTTGCTACGAGCTAAGGTGGGGTGAGCCCCTCCAAGGCTTGTCAGCCGCGAAAGTTGTTGGTGTCGCTTCGCTTAAACACCAACAACGGCTAGCCTGATTGCTAATTATTTCAAAATAATATTCCGTCGGTTGTGGAATTCGCATCACAATTACATCTCCATTAAAACAACCAAAAAATGTTATGATGAAGAACACAAACAACCGTGCCTGGAAGGCAATTTGGAAAATGGGGATTTTGGCTTTCACCTTCGCCTGTTTTTCTCTCACCGCTTCTGCTCAAACCAGTGGCGGCATCAAAGTAGAGGGCCTAGTAGTGGATGCCAAGCAGGTGGCTCTCCCCAGCCTGGCGGTGAAAATCAAAGGGACGGGTACCGGGGTGGTAACCAACAAGGATGGCAAGTTTGAATTCACTCAGTCGCTCAAACCCGGTGACGTGCTGGTATTCTCTTACTTGGGCTTGGCTACCCAAGAATATACTATCCGGGAGGGGATGCCTTCGGTGCTAAATATCACCATGGAGGAGGCGCCCATCGAGATTATAGGGGCCACGGCGGACGTAGGGCCCTACCGGGCACCTTCTGCTTTGGCACAATGGTGGAACCGGTTGAAGGACCGCTAGACTTTTGCCAACAGGGATTTTCCATAGCGCCCTGGGCAGCCTGCAGCTTTGCGGGCTGCTACTTCTTTGGGGATCTGCCAGCGCCCAAACATCGCCCCAGTATGCCCGGGCGGATAGCGTGGCGGAATCGCTATACGGGGCCCCGATGGAGGACCTGTACGGGTTGGCTACTCAGCTGACCGAAGGCTTGCCTACCGAGGAAGAGAAATTCCGGGCGATCTATACCTGGATTGTCCAAAACATCAAAAACGACTCCCAGCTATATAACCGCACCATGAATGCGCGCAAGCGCTACGCGGAAACCCCAGCTCGTTTGGCCACCTGGACTCGACGCATGCAACCCAAGATTTGGGACCGCTTGCTTACCAAAAAGAAGACCTTATGCTCCGGGTACGCTTATCTATTGAGCCACCTGGCAGAACAAGCCGGAATAACGGCAATACCGGTGGCCGGTTATATGCGAAACAGCCGGGCTAACGTGGGGGGTGAGGGCTTCCTAAATCACCACTGGAACGCCGTAAAACTAGACGGTACCTGGTACCTCTGCGACCCTACCTGGTCCAGCGGCTTGTATCGGCTTTGGGGCAAGAAAGGCTGGGAAGATCCTTACTTTTTGCTAGACCCAGCGCTGTTTGTACTCACTCACTACCCGGTGGATACTACCTGGCTGCTGCTGGAGTCACCCCCTGGCTTAGATGCCTTTCTGCAGGCACCTTTGGTGTACCCGGCAGCTCAGCAAGCCAGGCTGTTGCCCGAAGGCCCCTCTAGCTTTAGGCTAACGGAGGAAACGGGTAACACCATCAAATTTAGGTTTCGCCAGGAGGCTGATGAAGCGCTCACCCAATTGAAACTACTTTGGGTAGCCGATACTGGCAAGGACCATGAAATCTGGGTGCCCGTCCAGTTTGCCGAAGATGGTACTACCTACGTAGAATATACTTTTCACTGGCCGGGTGACTACACGGTCCATCTCCGAAAGGACCATCACTTCCTGCTTACCTATCAGATAGCCGTGAAGTAGCTTTCCTGTGCTTCTTCGTTGGCTTCCCTTTTGCGAATATAGGGTCTGATAGAAAATGGCTAAAATCTCACTTTCAGCGAAATGGTTCATTAAGATTGGATTTCAATTGCGATGAGCTGGTGTGCCAGTCTAGGCGACCCCATCCAATTTAGCTCGGTGATCCAAAGCCCCAAATATTTCGGGCTTCAGCCGGGGGCGCCTAGCCCAATGAGAGGTGGTGTTCTTAGGCTGAAGCCCTGTTCTTGTGGATTTCTTTACCATCCGGCTAAAGCCGCGCCGCGTAGGCCGGAGGCAATTGATGATTTTTTCAGTATGCCCTATTTGGATTGATGGGCATCACTATATCTAAGCCCCAAGTAGCAAAATGCGTCCGACCGGTCTTTCATTACGAAGAGATCGGTCGGACGCGACCCGGTCGGACGCATGCAAGGGGTCTCCCGCGTGAGCGATTGCAGCGGATACCCCGCAGTGAGCCTGTAGCTTGCGGAAGGCGAACGAGGAGTAGCAGCGGAAAGCGCGACCCGCAGCCTGGAGGTGAGGCCCTGCCAGGGCCGAAACGCAGGGCGAAGGGGCACGCCCAATCCTTAACCCAAATTTCAATCGTCCTGATTTGCAATCGGGATGTAATTGAGAGGTGCGTCTGTGACGCTCTTGGCGTTGCAAACGCAATCCTCGCTGGGAATCTCATCCTGTGTTTTGAATCTATTATCAGACCGGAAAACCGGATTTTTGAGGGTATTCCTGCGCCCTACTTTCACGACCGATACGAAATCCTGATGCCCATATGTAGTCCGGTGTAAACCCGCTTTGGGAGCCTGTGGACGGGTATTTCGGGGTTCATCTTCTAACCTATTTATCAATAATAATTATGACACTAAGTGACTTAAACGGTCAGAAAATTGCCCTCAAGGCAGTGAATGGTCAGTACGTGTGTGCGGAGGGGGCGGGTGCTAAGTCCCTGATCGCCAACCGGACTAAGCTGGGCAGCTGGGAACAGTTCACGGTGGACTACCTGGGTGACAATCGGTTTGCGCTTAAGGCGGTGAATGGCAAGTACGTTTGTGCCGAAAATGCCGGAAAAGGGGCTTTGATTGCTAACCGTACGCAGGTGGGTACCTGGGAAACTTTCGAGTGGATTGAATCGGGCACCAAGGTGTCCATTCGGGCCCGGGCAAATAACCAATTGGTTTGTGCGGAAGATGCAGGCAAGAAAAACCTGATTGCCAACCGGGGCAAGATTGGTAGTTGGGAGCGTTTTGAGGTGATCAATGTAAGCCAACCTGCGGTATCAGGCTACCAAAAGCACTCCTGGATGGGGGATCTGGCGGGTACCTTGGGCAGCAAGACCCTGGCGGAGCTTACCCTACCGGGTACGCATGACTCGGGTACCAATGACTTGCAGCTGGAGATTGCCCCGGATGCTAGTGGCGCTATACCCCCGCTGATGGAGTATGGGCAGGCGGATGGAGCTACCCACATAGGTGACTACATCCGGGATATGGCCCAGGCGCAGTCTCTGCCCATCAAAACCCAACTGGACCAGGGTATTCGGTACATCGACTTGCGGGTGTGCTATCAGCATAACGACTGGTACACGTGCCATAGCTTGTTGGGCTCGCACATTCCGCCGATTCTGCAAGACGTGAAGACTTTCTTGACGGGCAATACACAGGAAATTGTGGTGTTCAAGGTGGGGTTCAAAGGCACTTTGGATGAAACCAAGGCGAAGCAAATGTTTGAAAAGGAGCTGGGGGCGCTGTACCAATGGTCGGATGCTAAGAGTCTGCTGGGTACGACTTTGAGTTCCCTAGTGCAGTCTGGCAAGCGGGCCATCTTCATAAGCGACGGAGGTAACTTCACTAGCTCTTACGATGAAAGCGCCATCACCAATTCGGGGACGGTAGAAAGCCTGAAAAAGACCACCAATGGTTTTACTCCGGGTTCCACCTTTTTGGAGTCGCAGGTATTTCGCCCCATTGGCAATCCCAAGGAGTATGTACTAGGCTACGTGCAGGCCAATGGGTGCCGGCTCATGGCGGCGTTACCTGCTTTGCTGGCGGTGTCGGTAGTAGGCCCGGTACTGACCTCGGTAGGCGCACTGGCCTTGCCTGGTTTTGTGCTGTACCTCAAAAACTGCGCTCCGGAGGCTACTAGCCTGAAGGTGAACGCGGCGAACTCACGGACCATCATCAAGGACTATTGCAACTGGGTGAAAAGCAGCAACAAGCAAAAGCCAAATATGATGATCTGTGACTACTTCCAGGAGGTGCCGTTGGTAGACATTGCGATTGCCATGTGTATTGACAAGCCCTACGCGCACCTGACTCAGGGGCTCTCGGACGTGAGTATGCAGAGCACCCAGGATCCTTTCACGCAGTTATTTGAGTGCGGTGCAGATGGTATTGCGACGGCCTTCCAGCTGGCGGGCTATGGAGCTAGCGAGGCGGGTCAGTTCCTGAAAGACAACATCCCGGGGATGACCGGCGAGATATTGGGGTCGGCCCTGCAAGGTGCAGGCTACGCCCTGGACGAAGTGGGTGATTTTCTGGAAGATGCCTTTGGCCTGGCTGGGGATGCGCTCAGTACGGTGCTAGAAGGGGCCGGCTACGCCGTGCATGAGGTAGAGGGCTTTGTGAGCGATGTGGCTGGTGGTGTAGCCGATGTCGCAGAAGATGTATGGGAAGGTACCAAGAACTTCTTCTCTGGCTGGTAATCAAAGGAAAACTGAACAAGTAAAAGACTAGAATCATGAGTGTAGAACAAGCAAAATCATTTATAGAAAAGGTAGGCGCCAATGCGCATGACCTTCAGAAGCAAATCATCAGTATGGAGCGCAATGACTGGGAAGCGGTGACGGTACTGGGCGCAGAGCTGGGCCTGGATTTCACACCCGATGAATTACAGGATTCATTGCCCGAATCTTTCTTCCGGGGTAAAGGAGATCATCCTGATTTGGGCTGGGACCGGGTGCGTTTCGCCTAACCAGCACTATCTAACCCTATAACGATACCCCAGGGGGTGGCCAATGGGCTGCCTTCTGGGGTTATTTTCTCCAAACTCCATGACTCCTCCCTGGTCATCTATACCGGATTTGCGTTGCCTTTCGGCCAGCGAGTTGCAGGCCTCGGGTCGGTTCGCCGAGGGCTCCTTCACCCGGTTGCCCATAGCCGTTCTACAACCACATTCGCTAGAACAGGTAATAGAGATTGTACGGTTGGCAGCCAGGGAAAACGCTCCCCTCTATACCGTAAGCCAAGGGAAAAACTGGGGGTTGGGTGGGGCCATCCCCACCGTGGAGAACTGCACCTTGGTGGATCTGTCTGCCATGGATACGATCACCCACTATGACGCTACTGCGGGCACCGTACGGGTGCAGCCGGGGGTTACCTTCGCCCAACTTGCAGCCTTTCTGGAGCAACATGCTAGCCCCTGGCAGTGCTCGGTAACGGGCGGACCTAGCCAGGGTAGTGTGCTGGGCAATGCCCTGGACCGGGGAGATGGTACGGGCTGGCTGGGCGATCGTGCCCAATCCATTTTTGACCTTACGGTGGTGCTGGGCACCGGAGAGGTGGTGCGTACTGGGCACGGAGCTCCGTTGGCTGACCCAATTGCCTTTCATGGTACCCCCTGCGGACCGGGCCTTACGCCGCTATTTGTACAGTCCAACTTGGGTATTGTGGGTGAGGCTACCGTGCAGCTAGAATCCCGCAGTCGCGTATCCTTGCAGGCCCGCTATTCTTTGGCTAGTCCGGCGGATTGGGATTGGAGTTTGCGAATTACCCAAAGGCTGATGCACGAGCATCTGGTGCATCCTCGTGAGGTTACTTATTGGAATCAGGCCAAATGGATGGCTCGGGTTTCGGACCAACAAACCACTCTGAACGAGCAGCTAAGCAAGGAAGAGTTATGCCGTTGGCTGGTGTCTTTCTCGGTGGCTTCCGCTGATGCGGCCATCCTGCGTATCAAAAGAAAAGCGGTGGAACGGATAGTGGGAACGCCACCCCGTGGCTTTCAGCTGCGGATTTGTAAGGGAAAGCCTCTGCATGCCCCTACGGACCAGAACTTGAGGAGTTTGTACTGGGAACTGGATCAGCCAGTAGGGGCCAACCCACAACCCGACCAGGATGGGGCCCGGGCCCTATGGGTTTGCGCTGCCGTACCCTATGCCCTTGGGGAGCTTTTGCACGCCATACATCTACTGGAGTCTGCCGCCCTTGCCCATGGGCTACACCCCAATGTGGGGTTTCAGGTAGTGAGCCATGCGGCCGTGCATATTTTCCTGCTGCTATCGTACAATCCTACCCGGGCGGGGCACCGGGAAACGGCACTGGCTTGCCAGGCGGAGGCCCTGGAGGCCATGGACCAAGCGGGGTTCCCGCAGGTGCGATTGGGCATCCACACCATGCCGTGGATGGCGACTACGGATCCGGCACATCAGGCCTTACTAAGCAAACTGAAGCAGGCCTTGGATCCTAAGGGCATCCTATCCCCGGGGCGGTACATTCAAGTGCCCTAAGGGGGCTTCAAGCTGCTTTAGTAAGGCAGGTTGTTGATGGTGAGCTGGTTACGCGGTAGGGGTCTGACCGGTATCTGCGTTGTGAAGATACCGGCCTACGTGGCGCGGTCAGACCCCTTGCTAGCTCAATGGCTACGACCTAGGAACCAAGCCGGGGTAAGCCTTTCTGAAGCGAGTGAGTGGCCTCAAGACTAAGGCCTTAGCAGTCTTGACCGAGGTACTTTGCTATCGCTCAGCATGACTTGGTGGAGAGAGGGGTAGGACCTTTGCAAAAAAGCACCCTGA